>JAKAFI010000064.1 GCA_021818005.1 Acidobacteriota bacterium
CCTCGACCACCTCAAGCACGCGGTGGCGCTCGCTCCCGAGTACACAGAAGCCTGGCTCGAGCTCGCGAACTTCTGGGCGACGCGCAAACAGGAGGCGCGACAGCGCCAGTGCCTCGAGCACATCCTCGAGTTCGACCCCGGCAACGAGGACGTGCGCGCGGCCCTGTCCAGTCTCAAGCGGCCGAAGGTGCTGCGCCGGCGCTCGTGAACGGCGGGCGCCGTGCCCTGGCTCCTCGACGGCAACAACCTGGCTCGCGGCGGTTCGCGGGAGAAGGTTCGCCGGGCGGCGCTGGCAGTGGCGAGGAGCGAGCGCATCCGCATCGTCGTATTCTTCGACGGCGCACCGCCGGCCGGGGGGAGCGGTTCGGAAGCCCTGGGCGCCGTCGAGGTGCGCTACGTGGCGCACGCGGACAGCGCCATCGTCGCGTTCCTGCGCCCGCAAGGGCGCGGTTGGCGCGTGGCCACGGACGACCGGGAGCTGGCGCGGCTGGCGCGCGCGGCCGGCGCCGAGGCGGTCCCCGCGTCCGCGTTCTGGCGTAAGGCCGAGGGTGCGGCGGCCGCGATGCCGGAGGGCGGCGCGGCCGGCGCCGCCGCCAGCGACGAGGCGGCGTTCTTCCGCGACCCGGCCCACCGACTGCCCGCGGCGCCGGGCCGCGTCGTGCGGCGCCACCGCCGCCGCGGATAGGGGATAGAATGGGCTCGGCATCGGAGGCGGCAGGCGCTCGCGTCCCCGCGTCGTGCGGGGCCGAGGAAAGTCCGAACTCCAGATGGGGGCACGCTGGGTAACGCCCAGCCGCGGCAACGCGAGGGAAAGTGCCACAGAAAACATACCGCCCCGCCTCGGGTGGGGTAAGGGTGAAAAGGTGGGGTAAGAGCCCACCGCCCGGCCGGCGACGGCCGGGGCATGGCAAACCCCGTGCGGAGCAAGGCCAAATAGGGGGATCGACGGGACCCATCCCCGGATCCGCCGTGAGGCGGGCGATTCCCGGGTAGGCCGCTCGAACCGGCCGGCGACGGACCGGTCAGAGGAATGAGCGCCGCCCGCTTCGGCGGGTACAGAATTCGGCTTATCGCCGCCTCCGGTGCCGCTCTCGACCCGCCGGGCCGCCGCGCGGCGGCCGCGTGCTCCGCGGGCTCCGACGGGGGCGGCCGCGACCGGCTAGAATGACGCGATGAGCGCTCTCGTTCGGCCGCTGCCGGCGCCGCTGGCGACAGGGGCGCGGATCGGGGTGATGGCGCCGGCCGGCCCGGCCGACCCGGAGCGCCTCGCCGCGGGCGCCGCAGCGCTGCGCCGGGCGGGATACCAGGTGAGCATCGCCGCGAACGCCACGGCCCGCAGCGGCCACCTCGCGGGCGACGACCGCGAGCGCCTCGCCGGCATCGTGACCCTGCTCGACGAGGGGGTGGATGCGCTGATCGCGTCTCGCGGCGGCTACGGCACGATGCGCCTGCTCCCCGAGCTGCCGTGGGACCGGCTCGCGGCGTGGCAGGGGTGGGTGGTCGGGTTCTCCGACCTGACCGCGCTGCACGCGGCGCTCGCGACCCGCTTTCCGCGCGCCACGCTGCACGGTCCGATGGTCGCGTCGCTCGCCGGCGACGCCCGCAGCGTCGAGCGTCTCCTCGCCTGGCTGCAGGGGCGCGGGCCTCGCCAGCTGTTCGACCTCGGCCGTGCGCGCGTGCTGCGCCCGGGCCTGGCGCGCGGCGTGGCCGTGGGCGGGACGCTCTCGATCCTCGCCGCGCTGGCCGGAACGCCTTTCGAGCCCGAGTACGAGGGAGCCGTGCTCTTCCTCGAGGACGTCGGCGAGCCGCTGTATCGCCTCGACCGGTTGTTGACCCAACTCCGGCTCTCCTCTAAGCTCTCTCTCGTCCAAGCGGTCGTGGTCGGGCATCTGGCGCGGTGCGGCCGGGGAGAGGCCGGGTGGCGGGAGCGCTTCCGTGAACTGCTCCTGCAGGCAGTGCCGGCGGAGGCGGTCGTGGTGGAAGGGGTCTCGTTCGGCCACGGCCGGGCGAACCTGCCGTTTCCGCTCGGGATCGCGGTCGAGGTCGACACCGGGCGGGGGACGATCAGCCGGGGAGGTGGGTAGGTGGTCAAGGTCCGCGTCGGCGGCGCGGCGCCGAAGCTGCAACAGCTGGCGGTCAAGTTCCCGGCCGGGGCGGTGATCTTCCGCGAAGGCGACCTCGGCCGCGAGATGTACATCATCCAGCGCGGGCACGTGCGCATCACGCTGCCGGTCGGCGGGCGTGAGCGCGAGGTCGCGGTGCTGGAGAAGGGCGACTTCTTCGGCGAGATGGCGCTGCTCGACGAGTCGTCGGCGCGTTCCGCCACGGCGGTCGCGGTCGACGACGTCGACGTGCTGCAACTTCGCAGCACCGACCTCGACCAACTGCTGCGCCGCAAGCCGGACATCGCGGTTCGCATGATGATGCAGCTGGCCGAGCGCCTGCGGGAGACCAACCGCCGCTTCGAGGAGGCCGGCACCCGCGTCGAGCTGGCCGCGTTCGCACCGGCGCCCGCGGGTCAGGGGTTCGAGGCGCGCGCGGTGCTGGCGCACGAGGCGTCGGGGCGCCTCTTCCCGCTGCGGAGCGAGGGCGCGACGACCCTCGGCCGACACGATCCGGTGACCGGAGTGACGCCCGACGTCGACCTGAGCCGGCTCGACCCCGAGCGCACGGTGTCGCGTCGGCACGCGACGATCGAGTGCCGGGACGGGGCGCTGGCGATCACCGAGGCCGGCCCCTCGACCAACGGCACGTTCGTCAACGGGGTCAAGCTCGAGCCGCTGCAGCCCAGCCCGCTCGGCGACGGTGACACGGTGCAACTCGCGCTGGTGGCCCTGCGGGTGCGCCTGTTTCCCAGCGGCGGATGAGCCTCGGCCTCGGCGACCCCGTTTCCGCGATCCGGGGCGTCGGCGCGTCCGGCGAGAGGACGCTGCGCGCGGCCGGCGTGGCGACGCTCGCCGACCTTCTCTGGCACCTGCCGCACCGCTACGAGGACCGCTCCAACCCGAGGGCGATCCGGACGCTGGCGGCCCTCGACGGCGCCGTGACGGTGAGCGGGCGCCTGGTGCAGCTCGTCGAGCGCCGCGCCCGCAACCGGCGCCTGCGCATCGTGGAAGCCGTGCTCGACGACGGGACCGGGCCGCTGCCGGTCGTGTGGTTCAACCAGCCGTACCTGACCTCGGCGCTGCGGCCGGGCTCGCGCGTGTGGCTGCACGGGCCGGTGCGGCCGGCTCGCAGCGGGTGGGGCGTGCAGCTGGTCGGGCCCGAGTGGGAGGTCGAGGACGAGGACGCCGAGCCGGTCCATCTCGGGCGGATCGTGCCGATGTACCGCAAGCTCGGCACGCTGTCGGGGCGGCGGGTGCGGACCCTGGTCGCGCGGGCGCTCGGAGCGCTCGGACCGGTCGGCGACCCGCTCGCGGAGCGGCTGCCCGCCGGGCTGGAGCTCCCCGGCCTGGGTGACGCGCTGCGGTGCGTCCACTTCCCGGACCCGCCCGCAGGCGAGACGGCGCTCGCCTCGTTGTTCGAGCAGCTCGCCTCGCGCCGGACGGCGGCGCATCGCCGGCTGGCGTTCGAGGAGCTGCTGGCCCTCGCGGTCGTGCTCGAGCGCGAGCGCGCTCGCCGGCGGCGGCAGCGGGTGGCGGCGTGCCGAATCACCGAGGAGATCCGCGCCAGCGCCCGCCGCGTGCTGCCGTTCTCGCTCACGGACGCGCAACGCCGGGCGCTGGGGGAGATCGTCGCGGACTTGCAACGCGGCTACCCGATGGCCCGGCTGCTTCAGGGTGATGTCGGCTCCGGCAAGACGATCGTGGCGGCGCTCGCGGCGCTCGTGGTGCTCGCCTCGGGCAGGCAGGTGGCGCTGCTGGCGCCGACCGAGCTGCTGGCGCAGCAGCACTACCTCACGCTGCGCCGGTTGCTGCAGCCGACGCCGTTCGCACCGGAGCTGCTCATCGGCTCGCTGCCCGCAGCGCAGAAGCGCCGCGTGCGGCAGGGACTGGAGGAAGGCAGCGCCCATCTGGTGGTCGGCACGCACGCCCTGATCGAGGACGCGGTGGTGTTCGGCCGCCTCGGCCTCGCGATCGTCGACGAGCAGCACCGGTTCGGCGTGGCGCAGCGGCAGGCGATGCTGGAGAAAGGCGAGGCGCCGCACCTGCTGGTGATGACGGCGACGCCGATCCCGCGCTCGCTGGCGTTGTCGCTGTACGGCGACCTCGACGTCTCGGTGATCGACGAGATGCCGCCGGGCCGGAGGGCGGTGCGCACCGTGCTGCGCGACGACTCGGCGCGGCCGAGACTGGCGGAGTTCCTGCGCAAGGAGGTGGCGGCGGGCGGGCAAGCGTACTGGGTCGTTCCGCTCGTCGAGGAGTCGGAGAAGATATCGGCCCGCGCGATCGCCACCCACGTCCGGGCGGTGCGCCAGGCGCTTGCCGGCGTGCGGGTCGAAGCGGTCCACGGGCGCACGCCGCCGGAGGAGCGCGAGGCGGTGATGGCGGCGTTCTCCGCCGGCGAGATCGGCGTGCTGTGCGCGACGACCGTGATCGAGGTCGGCGTGGACGTGCCCAACGCCTCGGTGATGGTGATCGAGAACGCCGAGCGTTTCGGCCTGGCGCAGCTCCACCAGCTGCGCGGGCGCGTCGGTCGCGGGCGCCGCCGCTCGTTCTGCGTGCTGCTCACCGGCGCCGACTGCTCCGAGGAGGCGCGGCGGCGGTTGGAGGTGATCGCCGCGACGTCCGACGGGTTCAGGATCGCCGAGGAGGACTTCCGCCAGCGCGGCCCCGGCGAGCTGACCGGCCTGCGGCAGTGGGGCCGGCCGGAGTTCGTGGTGGCGAGCCTGTGGGTGCACCGGCGGGAACTCGAGGCGGCGCGCGCCCTCGCCGCGGAGGCCGGGCGGCGGGGCGAGCTCGACGCGCTGGCGAAGCTGGGGTCCGGGCCGGGGGGCGTCGGCCCGGTGGTGCCGGCCGGCTGAGCGCGGCGGCCCGGTTCCACGCTAGAATCCCCGCATGGCGAACGCCGAACACGTGCGTCTGCTGCTCTCGCCCGAGTGGCCGCGCTGGCGTGGGGAGAACCCCCGCATCATCCCGGACCTGGTCGAGGCGGAGCTCGCCGGCCGAAACCTGCGCGGCGCCGATCTGTCGCGCGCGCTGCTGACGCGGGCGGACCTGACCGGCGCCGACCTGACGGGGGCCAACCTGGCGAACGCCGAGATCGAGGGCGTCTTCCTCTCCGGCGCGGTCCTCGACGGCGCGAACTGCGCCGGGGTCCGCTTCGACCTGCTCGAGATCCGGAACTGTTCGCTCAAGGGCGCCGTGTTCACCGGCGCAACGTTCCGCGGCGCCGACTTCTCCGGCAGCGACCTCTCGCGCGCCAACTTGGCCCAGGTCAACCTCGAGGCGGCGCTCCTCGACGGCGTCAACCTCGGCGGCGCCGACCTGAGCGGCGCGACGCTGCGCGGCGCGCGCCTCGACCGCGCGAGCCTCGCCGGGGCGACGCTCGTCGGAGCGATCCTCGAGGGCGTCAACCTTGCCGGGAACGACCTCGGCGGCGCCGACCTGCGCGAAGTTGAGGCGACCCGCATCCAGCTCCCCGGCGCGAACCTCGCCGGTGCGAAGATGCTGAAGGCCAAGATGCGCGAAGCAAACTTCCTGCGCGCCGATCTGCAGGGCGCCGACTTCGACGGCGCCGACGTCAGCCACGCGACGTTCCGCCTCGCGAACCTGGAAGCGGCGCGGCTGACCAACTGCGACGCCCAGGCCGCCGACTTCCGCGAGGCGATGCTGCTGCACACCGAGCTCGCGGGCGTCCAGATGGCGGCCGCGCAGCTCTCCGGCGTGGACTTCCGCTCGCCGAAGCTGGGGCGACTCTCGCTCGTGCGCGCGAACCTCACCGGCGCGACGTTCGTCGGCTGCAACCTGCGCGGCTTCCGCTTCGAGCAGGCGCGCATGGAGGGGGCGGACCTGCGCGAGGCCAACCTCGAAGCGGCGAAGTTGGACGGGGCGATCCTCACGGGGGCGAACGTGCGCGGCAGCCGCCTGCGGCAGACGTCGCTCGTCGGCGCGGTGGCGATCGACGCGGATCTCTCCGGCTGCGACCTCATCCTCGCCGACCTCTCCGGCGGCGACTTCACGCGCGCCGACCTGCGCTTCTCGCGTCTCGTGGGCGCTAACTGCCGCCGCGCGTCGTTCCGGTTCGCCGATTGCCGCAAGGCGGACTTCAGCAAGGCGAACGTCGGCCGCGCGAACTTCTGGGGGGCGCTGATCGGCGGCGCGCAGATGCCGGTCGCGGCGCTGCACTGGCGGATCGGGCGCGCGATCACGGCGCTGCTGACCGCCGGGCAGCGCAAGCGCCAGCAGCGCGAGAAGCGCGAGCAGGAGCGCCGAATCCGCGACACCGTCCGCTTGGTGCGTGAGATCGAGGAGAACGACCCAAGGTTGCGCCGCCAGGCGGCGCGCTCGGCCCGCCCGTCGCAGCCTTAGGCGGGCGCCTCGACCGGCCTGGTCTCGAGCTCGAGCCGCTCGGCCTCGACGAACGGGAGTTCCAGCGCCCTGCGGCGCAGCTCGAGGACCCCGGCAAGCGGGCCGGCGAACGCCCCGGAGGCGCGGTAGACGTACTCGTGTGCCGGCGTGTACAGCTCGGCCTCGCGCGCCTGGGGGTCGCGTTCCTCGCGTTCCGTGATGTCCTCGCCCGCCACGCCGGGCGGCCACCCGGCGAGGAGCTCGCTGCGGATGCGGGCCGCGACCTCGCGCGAGTACGCGACGGCGGAGAACCGCAGCCGCGCGCCCACGACCTCGGCCAGGCCGTCGAACGTAAGCTCGGCGTCGCCGCCGTGGCTGCGCAGCGCGGCGGCGAGGTCGAACGCGAGCTCGGCCGGCGCAAAGACGAGGTGGTGCGTCCCCAGCGAGAGGATCTCGCGCAGGTGCTGCGAGAGGTGGCCCTCCTCGAGATCGAGGTCGCGGCCGAACAGCGCCGTCTCGCGCTCTCCGAGAGTCGCCTCACGGGCCGCGACGAAGGCGCGCACCGCGCTCTCGACGCCGGTCACCATGATCTCGTACCAGACGTTCATGACCTCGGCCTCCTCACCCGAAGAACACCCAAGCCGCAACGACGAAGACCGGCACCAGCCAGGGGAGCGTGTAGCGGAAGATGTAGCCGAAGAACGACGGCATCTCGACGCCGGCCTCCTCGGCGATCGACTTCACCATGAAGTTCGGCGCGTTGCCGATGTACGTGTTTGCGCCCATGAACACGGCGCCGGTGGCGATGGCCTGCAGATAGGCGTGGTTCTCGATCGCCAGTCGCAGCACCGCCTCCCGCGCCGGGACGTCGGGGTAGATGCGCCCGACCGCGGTGGAGAGGAACGCGAGGTAGGTCGGCGCGTTGTCGAGGAACGAGGAGAGCAGGCCGGTTCCCCAGAAGAACCGCCCCGGGGTCGTCACCGCGTGGATCACCGTTCCCATCGCCCCATGCTCGCCGGCCCGGAGCACCAGGAGCACCGGGACGATGGTCGCGAAGATGCCGGCGAAGAGGACGGCGACCTCCCGGATCGGCCCCCAGCTGTACCCGTTCTCCTCCCGGGTGCTGCGGCGGGTCGTCGCCAGCGAACCGGCGGCGAGGGCGACCAACGCCGCGTCGCGCGCCAGGTTCTGGAGCGGAACCTCGACGCCGAGCAGCGAGACGTCGCCCGGGTGCCAGACGCCGGAGGCGACGACTGCGGCGAGGACGCCGGCGAGGAACAGGAGGTTGTGCCAGCCTTCGAGGCTGAGCGGCTCGTGCGGCACCTGCGTGGAGGCCCGGACGCTGGCGTCCTCCCGTCTCCAGTGGTGGAGGTCGAGTGCGATGTAGATCGCGAGCAGGAGCCCGCTCACCAACAGCACCTCGCGCCACAGGGAGAGGCTCCAGAAGAACGGCACGCCACTCAGGAAGCCGAGGAAGAGAGGCGGGTCGCCGAGCGGCGTCAGGGCGCCCCCGACGTTGGCGACTAGGATGATGAAGAAGACCACCGTGTGCGCCTTGAACCGGCGGTCGCGGTTGGCGCGGAGCAGCGGTCGGATCAGCAGCATCGCGGCCCCGGTCGTCCCGATCCACGAGGCCAGCGCGGTTCCCACCACCATGAGGGCGGTGTTCACCGCCGGGGAGCCGCGCAACGTGCCGCGCACCAGGATGCCGCCCCCGATGATGAACAGAGTGCCGATGAGCACGATGAAAGGCAGGTACTCGAGCAGGGCGGTGTGCAGGAGCTCGTCGGCCGCGGCCCGGCCATGGGACGCGACGAACGGGACCACGAGGACAAGTCCCCAGAACGCCGTCACCTTGGGGTAGTGGTGGTGCCAGAAGCGCGGCGCGAGGAGGGGGAAGAGGGCGATCGAGAGGAGGATCCCGAGGAACGGCAGCCCGCTCCACGCCGACAACGTCCGCCCCAGCGGCACACCGCCGGCGTCTCCGGCTCCGGTGGCGGCGGCCGCGGTGAGCGCGGCGACCGCGGACGTCAGGCCAATGAGAACTCGCATCCTCGCCACGCCCTCCCTCGGCACATCGCGGTGCCAGCGAGGCTAGCACATCCGCCGGTCGCGGCCGCCGCGGCGCAGCCGCCCGCCTTTCCCGCCGGCGTCGCCCGGCGGCCGCGCGGAGCGCTACGATAGGGTGCCAGGAGGAACCATGATCCCAGTCCTCGACAGCGCGGCGATGCGCGAGGCCGACCGCGTCACGATCGGCGAGCTCGGTGTCCCCGGGCTGGTGCTGATGGAGACCGCCGCCGGCGCGGTGGCGGACCTCGTGGCCGAGCGCTACCCCGGGGCCGGTCGCGTCGTCGTCGCGTGCGGCCCCGGCAACAACGGCGGCGACGGGCTCGCCATGGCGCGCCAGCTGCGCTGCCGGGGGTTCGACGTGGCGGTGGCGCTCCTCGTGCCGCGGCGGGCGCTCAAGGGCGACGCGGCCGTGCAGCTCGAGCTCGCGCGCCGGTTCGGCGTGCCGGTTGCCGATTGCAGCCGCCACGGCGGCGAGCGCCTGGCCGCGCTGCTCGCCGGCGCCGGCGTGGTCGTCGACGCGATGTTCGGGACCGGCCTCGACCGGCCGCTGACCGGGCGCTGGGCCGCGGCGGTGGGCCTCGTCAACGCGGCGCGCCGGCCGGTGGTCGCGATCGATGTCCCGTCGGGGTTGTCCGGCTCGGCGGCGGCCGTGCCGGGCGCCGCGGTCGCCGCCGACGTCACGATCACGTTCGCGGCGCCCAAGCTCGCGCACGTGCTGCCGCCGGCGTGCTGGCGCTGCGGCGAGGTGGCGGTGGCGGCGATCGGCATCCCGCCGTGGGTGGTCGAGGCGCAAGCCACGCTCGGGCTGGTCGAGGCGGACGACGTCGCGGGCTGGCTGCCGCAGCGCGCCCCGGACGCGCACAAGGGTATGTTCGGGCACCTGCTGGTGATCGCCGGGCGCGAGGGCCGCGCCGGGGCGGCGGCGCTGGCGGCGCGGGCCGCGGTGCGACTGGGGGCGGGCCTGGTCACGGTGGCCACGTCGCGGGCGGCCGGGGCGGCGGTGCAGGCGCTGGTGCCCGAGGCGATGGTGGACGTCTTGCCGGGCGGCAACGACGGGGCGGTGTCCGGGACAGGGGTCGAAGCATCGCTCGAACGCGCCACGGCGGTCGCGATCGGGCCCGGTCTGGGAACGGGCGAGGGCCCCCGGCGCCTGCTGGCCGCGGTGCTGGAGCGCTGGGACGGAGCGCTGCTCCTCGACGCCGACGCGCTCACGATGCTGGCGGGGCGTCTGGAGACGCTGCGCAGCCGCGGCGTGGCCCCGGTCCTGACGCCGCACCCGGGGGAGCTCGCCAGGTTGCTCGGCGTCGGCACCGCGGCGGTGACGGCCGACCGCCTCGCCGCGGCGCGGCGCGCCGCCGAGGCGTCCGCCGCCGTGGTGCTCGCGAAGGGCCCGCGTACCGTGATCGTGGGCGGCGAGGGGTGGGGCCTGGTCAACCCGACGGGCACATCCGGGTTGGCCTCGGGCGGCGCCGGCGACGTGCTCACCGGCGCGATCGGCGCCTTGCTCGCGCAGGGCGTGCCGCCGCTCGAGGCCGCGGCGGCGGGAGCGTTCGTGCACGGCCGCGCCGCCGAACTGGCCGGTGAGCGCTTTGCCGGGGCGGTGCCCGCCGGCGAGCTCGCCGAGCACCTCCCGGCCGCCGAGGCCGAGCTCCGAGTCCGGTGATGAACCCCGCGCTGCTGCCGTTGGAGGAGCCGCTCCCCGATGCGGCGGCCACCGAGGCGCTCGGCCGGCGGCTCGCCGGCCTGCTGCGGCCGGGCGACCTCGTGCTGCTCGAGGGACCGCTGGGGGCGGGGAAGACGACGCTGGTGCGCGGCCTCGTCGCGGAGCTGGGCGGCGACGCGGGGGAGGTGTGCTCGCCGACGTTCGTCTTGCTGGAAAGCTACGCCGTCTCGTCGGGCCCGATCGTCCGCGTTCACCACGCCGATCTCTACCGCCTGCGCGGCCGCGACAGCGCACCGCTCGACGAGGTGGGGCTCGGCGAGGCGCTCGACGACCCCGCGGCGGTCACGGCCGTGGAGTGGCCGGAATCGTGGGGCTGGCTCGCCGGCCTCGCGCCGCGCGTCCTGCGAGTCCGCCTCGCCGAGCACGGCGCCGGACGCCTGGCCCGGGCGGCGTGGGCGGAGGCCGCGGCTACCTGACGCGGGGGCCGCAGCGGGGGCGGACGCCGCTCAGCGCTTGAAGAAACCGCTCTGGGGCTTCTCGGGTGCAGGCTTGGGCGCGCCGGCGATCTGCTGGTTGAGCTCGCGGATGCGCTCGTTGAGCGCGTTGGCTCGCGCCTCCGCCTCGCGCCCGAGGCGGTCCTTCTCGGCGCGCGCGGCCTCGAGCTGGTTGCGCAGCTCGGCCGCCGTGGCGCCGGTCGCGACGAGCTCCTGCTTGGCGGCGGCGAGCTGTCCCTCGAGCTGCGCGAGGACCTCGTCCTTCTCCAGGGCGCGCTGTCGCCAGCGCTCCTCCTGCTCCTCGTACAGCTTCTTGATCTCCATCAGCTCGACGATGCTGGCGAAGTCGGCGGGGGATGGTGCCACGGTGCCCTCCCGCTGCGCCTCCTCGATCTTGGGGAAGAGCTTGCGCAGCTTCAACGAGAGGTCGTCCGGGTCGTTCGACTTCTCCCGGGCCATCTCGTAGGTGATGACCCCGTTCGCAAGCAGTGCGACGAGGCTCTGGTTCATGGTCTGCATCCGGAAGTACGCGACCGAGTTCTCGATCTCGTCGTGGATCTCCTTGATCTCGCCGTGCTCGATGTTGGCCGCGATCTTGGGCGAGTTGACGAGGACCTCGACGGCGGGCACGAGCCCCTGGCCGTCGGCGCGGGCGACGAGCTGCATCGACACCACCGCGCGCAGAACCTGAGCGAGCTGGGAACGGACCTGGCCCTGCTGGTCGGGGGGAAAGAGGTCGATGATCCGGTCGATCGTCTGGCCGGCGTTGTTGGTGTGCAGCGTGGAGAACACCAGGTGCCCCGTCTCCGCCGCCGTGATCACGGTCGAGACGGTGTCGAGGTCGCGCATCTCCCCGACCATGATGACGTCGGGGTCCTGCCGCATCGCGTTGCGCAGCGCCTCGCGGAACGCCGGCGTGTCGGTGCCCACCTCGCGCTGCGAGACGGTCGCCATGTGGTCGGTGAACAAGAACTCGATCGGGTCCTCGATCGTGACCACGTGGCACGGGCGGTTGCGGGCGATCTCCTGGATGAGCGCCGCGAGCGTCGTGGACTTGCCGGAACCGGTCGGGCCGGTGATCAGGACGAGGCCGGGCGGGAGGTGGGCGAACGTGCCCACGATCTCGGGCAGGAGCAGCTCCTCGTAGTTCTTGATGTCGAACGGGATGCGGCGGAACACCGCGGCGATCGAGCCGCGCTGCTGGTAGATGTTGCAGCGGAAGCGCGCGACGCCGGCGACGCCGTAGCCGATGTCGACCGACTGAAACTCCTCGAACTTCCTGTGCTGCCAGGGGTTGAGAAGCGGCAGCACCATCTCCTCGATCTCTTTCGGCTTGAGCGCCATCGACTTGATCGGCAACAGCTTGCCCTGGAGCCGCAGCAGCGGCGGGCGGGTCGGCTTGAGGTGGAGGTCCGATGCACCCTTCTTGGTCATGAACCGGAGAAGGTCGTCGAGGCCTGGCGCGGCGTCCATCGCGTGAATCTATCATCGCGGCTGCGCGACGGTCAACGAGCCGGCCGCGAGGAAGCGCCGGGCCTGCGAGGCGTTGCGCAGCCGCCCGCCGGCTTGGGCGATCCGCAGCGCCCGCACGGCGTCGGCGCGGGCCGGGCCGGGCGGCAGCCGCAGCTCCGCGGCGATCTCGTCGCCCGACAGCAGCGGCGCTCGCGTTGCGAAGCGGCGATACCAGGCGGCGAGAGCGCCCGCGGCGGCCAGGAGGTCGCGGCCGGCCGCGGCGCCGTGGGCGGCCGCCCACGCCAGGGCGCCCTCGAGGTCGCCGCCGGCCGCCGCCGCCTCTTCCCGTGCCGCGGCGCTCGGCCCGCCGAGTGCCCGGAGCAGGCGCTCCCCGGCAGCGGCCGCG
>JAKAFI010000381.1 GCA_021818005.1 Acidobacteriota bacterium
GGTGTCCGTCGGCCTCGTCCGCGCCCTGTGCCGGCGCCGGCTGCGGGTCGCGCCGTACAAGAAGGGCCCCGACTACATCGACGCCTCGTGGCTGACGGCGGCGGCGGGGGTCGCCGCCCGCAACCTCGACACCTACCTGATGCCCGCCGCGGCGATCCAGCGCTCGCTCGCGCGCGGCTTCGGCGCGGCCGACGTCGCGATCATCGAGGGGAACCGCGGCCTCTTCGACGGCATGGACGCCGAGGGTTCGCACTCCACGGCCACGCTCGCCAAGCTCACGGGCGCCCCCGTCGTGCTGGTCGTCAACGCGGCCAAGGTCACCCGCACCGTGGCGGCCGAGATCCTCGGCTGTCAGGTGATGGATCCCAAGCTCAACCTCGCCGCGGTGATCATCAACCGCGTCGCGAGCCGCCGTCACGAGGCGGTGATCCGCGAGGCGATCGCCCAGACCACCGATGTGCCGGTGGTCGGAGCGATCCCGAACGAGGCGCTCGACCTGCCGAGCCGGCACCTCGGCCTGGTCCCGGTGGCCGAGCACCCGCGCTCGGAGGAGCTCATCGAGCGCGCCGCCGAGCTGATCGCGGCGCACGTCGACCTCGACGAGCTGCTGCGCCTCGCCGGCGAGGCGCCCCGCTTCGAGGCACCTCCGGCCGCGGACGCCGCCGCCGCCGGAACGCCGGTGCGGATCGGGGTGGCGCGCGACGCCGCGTTCTCCTTCTACTACCCGGAGAACCTCGAGGGGCTGCAGGCCGCCGGGGCGGAGCTCGTGGAGCTTTCCCCGCTCGCCGACCACGCGCTCCCCGAGCTCGACGCGCTCTACCTCGGCGGCGGCTTCCCCGAGGTGCACGCCGCCGCGCTCGCCGCCAACCGCGAGTTCCGCGAGGCGTTGCGCCGGCGGATCGGCGACGGCATGCCGGTGTGGGCCGAGTGCGGCGGCCTGATGTACCTCGCCGATCGGCTCGTCGTCGGGCACGTCACGCACCCGATGGTGGGGGCGATTCCGGTCGCGATCGAGCAGACCGACCGGCCGCGCGGCCACGGTTACGTCGCGGCCCGTGTCGACGCGCCGAACCCGTTCCTGGAGGATGGGACCGAGGTCCGCGGGCACGAGTTCCACTATTCGCAGATCGCCCAGGGGGCCGGCGACCTCCCCACGATCCTCGAGGTCGGCCGCGGCGTCGGCATCGGCGGCGGCCGTGACGGGATCAAGGCCGCTCAGACGGTCTGCTGCTACACCCATGTCCACGCCGCCGGCCTCCCCGAGTGGGCGCCGGCGCTGGTGCGCGCCGCCCGCGGAGGCCGCTGGTGAGCGCGCGCCAACTCGTCATCGACGCCGTCGAGGCGGGCCGGCTCGATGAGCTGGAGCGGCTGGCGATCGCGGATCCGCGGTCGCTGCGCCACCTGCTCGCTCTCGTCTATCGTCCCGAGCCTGCGATCCGCACCGCCGCCGCGCGGGCGATCGCTGCAGCCAGCCGCCATCACCAGGAGCTCGTGGGGGAGATGGCGCGCCGGCTGGTGTGGGCGATGAACGACGAGTCCGGGACGCACGGTCTGAACGCCCCCGAGGTCCTGCGGGCGCTTGCCGAGACGAACCCGGACCTGCTGCTGCCGCTGCTGCCCGACCTGCTCCGTCTGACCGCCGACCCGGGTCTCCACGACCGCATGGTCGAGGTTGCCCGCCTGGTCGCCGCGCGCGACCGCAGGCGGGCGGCGACCACGGTGGCCACCGCGCTGTGCGCCTGCGCACGAGGAGGAAAGTCATGAACAGTTGCGCCACCTACGCCCCCGATCGGGTCGAGCGCTGTCGCCGCCGCGTCCAGGCGGAGCCGGCGTCCGCCCCGGCCCATCTCAGCCTGGGCACCGCGCTCATGGAGATCAACCGCGCCCGCGAGGCGGAGGCGGCGTTCCGCCGCGCGCTCGAGCTGCGACCCGACTACCCGGAGGCGCTCGTCAACCTCGGCGGCGTGCTGCTCGCACGCTGGGACTTCCAGGGGTGCATCGACGCCAACCGCCGCGCCGCGGAGAACAAGCCCGACCTCATGCTGGCGCACTACAACGAGGGGCTCGGGCATCTCTACCTCGGGGACGGCGAAGCGATGGTCGACTGCTTCCGCCGCGCCCTCGCGCTCGAGCCGAACCACGCGGCGTGCGAGTACTACCTGGCGGTCGGCCTGCTCGCGACCGGCGCGGTCGCCGAGAGCCGGCTCCACCTCGACGCCGCGGTCGCAGGCGGGTTCAGCCCGGTTCCGGAGTTCCTCAAGGCGCTGGAGAAGGCCGAGGGCCGGCCGGCGCAACCGGGCCAGGAAGCCACCGAACAACCACGAGTTTGAACGCCCGACCACCGGTCGGGCAAGGGAGGAAAGACATGTCAACGTTCACCCACGGTAACGTCAGCATCGAGGTCGATGAGGACGGCTTCATGCTCGAGCCCGAGAAGTGGAACGAGGACGTCGCCAAGGCGCTCGCCACCACCGAAGGGGTCAACGAGCTGAACGACGAACACTGGAAGCTCGTGCACTACCTGCGCAACTACTTCCTGCAGTTCGGGGTCGCGCCGATGATCCGCAAACTGTGCAAGGAAACCGGCTACGACCTCAAGAAGGTCTACGAGCTCTTCCCGTCCGGCCCCGCCAAGGGCGCCTGCAAGGTGGCCGGCCTCGCCAAGCCGACCGGTTGCGTCTAGCGACGACGGGGCG
>JAKAFI010000382.1 GCA_021818005.1 Acidobacteriota bacterium
CCCTTGTCCGTGCGTTCCCTGTCGCCGGTCACGTGAATCTGAGGGATTCTGACACTCTCGGCGGTTGAGAGGAGAGGGTCTTGGTTGTCGCCGTCATCCGCGCCGGAGGCGCGGGTTTTGCTTTCCGGGTGTCTGGGGTAGCGTTGGGGAGGCGGAAGGAGAGCCCCGACCGTTGCCGCGGTCGGGGTTCTCGTGGCCGGGCACCCGAACCGAGCGGGAGTCCAAGCCCCACAGTACGATGAGGCTCCCACACAACGAGCGGACTGTCCAGCCCCGCCGGGTCAGGCGTGGTGGAGTTGGACGAGCCGGCGTTCGCACGGATTGCCTGCCGGTGGCGCGAGTGCGGGGCGGTGTTTTACATCTGCCTGCCGTGCTACCGAGGCCAGCGGTACTGCAGCGACCGATGTCGGGCCAAGGCCAGGCGGGTCCAGCGCCGGGAGGCCAACCGGCGCTACCAGGGAAGTGAGCGTGGGCGAGAGCGGCACCGCGAGTGTCAGCGGGCGTATCGCCGGCGGGGCGTGACGGATCAAGGTTCACCAGATACGCCTCCTGCGATGAGGATGGACGAGCCGGCGCTCTTCCCGGTGCCGGCGAGGGAGGCCCGGGGTGAGCCGGCCATCGCGGAGGTGCTCGTTTGCCAGTGCTGCGGGAGGATGGGGCGCCGCATCGATCCTTTCGCCTCGGGGTAGGCCATGATCCCGCTCGAGCTCAAGGCCGAGATCCGGCGGTTGTTCTTTGCCGAGCACTTCAAGATCGGGACGATTGCCGGCACGCTTGGGATCTCGTGGGACACCGTACGGCAGGCGATCGGCTCATCGGCCTTCAACCGCACCCGTTTCGTGCGTCCGAGCCTGACCGAGTCGTACCTCGGCTTCATCAAGGCCACCCTGGAGCGCTATCCGCGGCTGCGGGCGACGCGGCTGCACGCGATGCTTGCCGAGCGGGGCTTTGCGGGATCGGTGCGGGCCCTCCGGCGCGTCGTCGCCGAGCTGCGGCCGAGTGGGCGCGAGGCGTTCCTGCGCCGGGTCACGTTGCCCGGCGAGGAGGCCCAGGTCGACTGGGCGAGCTTCGGCGAGGTCGATGTCGAGGGTACAAGGCGGCGACTGTCCTGCTTCCTGATGGTCCTGTCCTACTCCCGTGCGCTCTACCTCGAGTTTGCCTTCGACCAGAAGATGGAGAGCTTCCTGCGCGGTCATGTCCATGCCTTCTCAAGCTTCGGCGGCGTCCCGCGGGTGCTGCTGTATGACAACCTCCGCTCGGCCGTGCTCGACCGCGTGGGCAACGGCATTCGCTTTCACCCCCGTCTGCTCGAGCTTGCCGGCCACTACCACTTCGCGCCGCGTCCCTGCGCGGTCGCCGCCGCGTACCAGAA
Organism: Acidobacteriota bacterium; assembly: GCA_021818005.1. GTDB lineage: Bacteria > Acidobacteriota > Thermoanaerobaculia > Thermoanaerobaculales > Thermoanaerobaculaceae > RBG-13-68-16. The sequence goes on from JAKAFI010000382.1 coordinate 1,373, forward strand.
AGGGCGCGTGGAGCGGGCCGTCCGCTACGTCCGCGACGCCTTCTTCGCCGCGCGCCCGTTCCGTGGCTTGAGCGCGCTCAACGGGGAGGCCCAGGCCTGGCAGGAGGGGGTCGCGCAGGCACGAGAGTGGCCGGGAGGCTCGGGGCGCAGCGTCGCCGCTGCGCTGGCCGAGGAGTGCGCCCGGCTGCTGCCGCTGCCTGCGCATCCCTTCTCGTGTGATCTCGTGATGCCGATCCGCTCCGGCAAGACACCGTACGTGCGTTTCGACTGCAACGACTACTCGATCCCATCCGGCCTGGCCGGCCACTGGTTGACCTTGGTTGCCTCCCTCGAGGTGGTGCGCATCCTCGACGGCCACGCCGAAGTCGCGGTGCATCGCCGGAGCTTTGGCCGCACGCGGGTGGTCGAGGATCCCGCGCACCTCGCGCCACTGCTGGCCGAGCGAGCCAAGGCAGAGGCCTCCTCTCGCGCCGGCCGCCTGCTGCGCGCGGTGCCCTCGCTCGGGGCCTTCCTCGCCGCGGCGGTGGACGCCGGCGAGCGGCTACGGCCCACGACGCGATCACTCGAGCAGCTGCTGGATGCGTACGGGCCCGACGCCCTGCGTGCGGCTGCCGAGCAGGCGGTGGCTCGCGGCACACCACGTGCGGCCTCGGTGGCCTTCCTGTTGCGCCGCACCGCCCGACCGCGCCCACAGCCGGTGACGCTGACCAGTCGGCCGGACCTTGCTGGCCTGGTCGTGACCCCGGCCTCGCCCGCCATCTACGACGAGCTGACACGGAGGGAGGATGACGATGTCTGAGCTTGCCGGCGCCCTGACCGCCATCGGCCTGAAGGCCGTGGCTGCGCAGCTCGAGGACTTCCTGGCGCGGGCCACGCGATCCCGGATATCCCCGGCAGCACTGCTGGAGGAGGTCACCCGCATCGAGCTCTCCGAGCGCGCCCGCCGGGGGCTGGAGCTGCGCATGCGGGCGGCCCGGTTAGGGAGCTTCAAGCCGATGGCCGACTTCGACTGGACCTGGCCCAAGAAGATCGACCGCGACCTGATCGAACAAGCGCTCTCGTTGGCCTTCATCGCCGAGCGGCGCAACCTCGCCTTTGTCGCCACCAACGGCCTCGGCAAAACAATGATCGCCAAGAATGTCGCCCACGCCGCCGTGCTCGCCGGTCACACGGTGCTGTTTCGCACCGCCGCCGAACTGCTCACCGACCTTGGCTGCGACTCCCCCCAACGGCGGCGCGCCCGATTGGCCTATTACTCTGGCCACGACCTGCTGTGCATCGATGAGCTCGGCTACCTCTCGTATGACGACCGCGCCGCCGAT
>JAKAFI010000383.1 GCA_021818005.1 Acidobacteriota bacterium
GCGCCTCCCGTTACTCGCGGCCGACGGCTGGGAGGTCACGATCGATGGGCGGCGCGTCGGCTGGAGGAGCGAGAGCGGCCTGGTCGCGGTCGCGGCCGCGCCGGGTTCGCAGCTGATCGTGGCCAGGCAGGTGTGGTTGCCGGAGGACGTCGCCGGGGCCGCGCTCTCGCTCGCTGGTGCCGCCGGCGTTCTGGTTCTTGCCTGGCGGGGTCGGAAACCTCGGGCTACGACGGCGTAACCGTGGGGAGGAAGAGGACCGCTCCGGGAACGGTCAGCGCCGGGCGCAGGCGCAGGAGAGTCGCGAGGCGCTCGAGTTCCGGCGTCGTACCGAGACCGGGCGTGACGATCACCGCCACCGGGGTGGGGGAGGCGAGCAGGCGCCGCGTCAGAGCCTGGACCTCTTCCGGGGTTGGAACGTCGCGGCGAGGGTCGTACCACCCGGGGTGGCGCGTCGCCTCGGCCGGCACGTTGACCAGCACATAGTGCGCGGCCGCATCCCCGAGGTTGTAGGCGACGCCGAGGCGCCAATACCCCCCGATGACCACGGTCGCGCCGCCAGGCAACGCGCGCCGCAGCGTCGCCGCGATGCGTTGCTCGCCGCTGGGCGGCGTCGCGGCCCAGGCGGCGAGGCCTCGCCCCACGGTGACCACACCTGCGACCGCCAGCGCGCACACCGCGAGCGCGGCGGGTCGCCAGCGGCCGGCGGCGGCGCCGGCGAGCAGCGCCAGCGGCACGATCGCGAGCACCTCGCCGCGGCCGGGGTAGAACGCCGGGACGCCGAGCGTCGCCAGCGTCCCGAGCGCGACCGGAGGGAGCGCCGCCGCGATCGCCGCGCGCCGGGCGCCGGCGCGCCATCCCGCGACGGCGACGGCGGCCAGAGCGAGCGCTGCGGCGATCTCCAGCCACGGCGGCGACGAGGGCAGGTCGAGCGCCGAGGCGAACCCTCCGAGGGGGGAGAGCAGGCGCACCGGCGCAACGAGGCGCTCGGGCGGCGGCATCGCCCGCCAGGCGCCGGTCATCCACGCGATCGCGGCCGGGGGCTGGTGCATCGCGACCGGCAGCCACAGCAGGTGGCTGGCGAGGCCGGCCAGGACGGCCGCGAGCGCCGGGGCGCGCCGCGGCGCGGGCAGCGTGACGGCCACGGCCGCGAGCACGCCGGCGAGCAGCAGCCCGAGGCCGTGACTCCAGCAGGCGAGCGCCACCGCGGCCGCGAGGCCGAACGCGCCGCGCCCGTCCCAGGCCAGCGTCTCGAGCCGCTCCCACGCCCACGCGGCGGCGAGGAGCACGAGCGCGTACGCGCGGCCCTCGCTCGACCAGGCCACCGCGAGCGGGTGCGCGGCGACGAAGGCGCCTGTCCACCAGCCCGCGGCGGGGCCGAATGAGCGCCGGGCGGCGCGGGCGGCGAGCAGCACGGCGGCGGTGCCCGCGAGGACGGACACCGTCCGCGCCGCCGCCAGCGCCGGGATGCCGAGGCTCGCGACGAGCTTGACCAGGAGGTAGGGGAGCGGCGGCCCGGAGTCGAGGCGCAGCGCGGCCATGAGCTCGGTGAACGGGAGGCGGGCGGCCCAGGCGGTGAAGTACTCGTCGTGCCACGGGTGGCGCAGCAGCGCGCCGGCGAGGCGCGGCGCAAGCGCCGCGAGCGCGAGGCCGGCCCAGCTCAGCCGATCGACCGATCCGCGGGACACGCCGTCAGTCTCGTCCGCCCTCCGGCGACCGTCAAGGCGCGCGTATCATGCCGCGTCGTCGTGCCGGTTCCCGGAGGTGGGTATGCGCCGTCTCGGTTCGCTCCTGCTGCTCTGTGCCGCCCCGCTCCTCGCCGGTCAGAGGGCGTTGACGATCGCGCGGGTGTGCGCCGACCCCCCGCTCGACGGGGTGCTCCCGGCCGAGGTGCAGTGGCTTCCCGGCGGGACGCGCTTCGCGTTCCTCGCCAAGCGCGGCACCGGCCCGCAGGCCGCGGCCGCGCTGGTGGTCGAGGACACGGCCTCCGGCGCGCGCCGCACCGTCCTCGACGACGACACCCTCCCCTCGTTCGGCGAGGGAAAGGACGCGGTCAAACCGCGGCTTGCCGGCTATCGGCTTGCGCCCGACGGCGCCTCCGCCGTGCTCGAGGGCGGCGGCGACCTCTTCCTCGCCAGCCTCGCGGACGGGCGCGTCCGCCGCCTCACGGCGACCCCGGGCAAGGAGGAGCTGGCCGAGTTCTCGCCCGACGGGCGCCGGCTGTCGTTCGTGCGCGACAACGACCTTTACGTGCTCGACCTGGCGTCCGGCGCCGAGACGCGGCTGTCCGACACCGGCTCGCCCGACCGCTACAACGGCAAGCTCGACTGGGTGTACGAGGAGGAGCTGGCCGGGCGCAAACCGATCGGGTACGTCTGGTCGCCCGACTCGCGCCGGATCGCGTACCTGACCCTCGACGACCGCAAGGTGCCGCGCTACCCGATCGAGGACCGGCTCCCGGTCCATCCCACGACGACGTGGCAGCACTACCCGCAGCCCGGCGACCCGAACCCGGTCGCCGGGGTGGCGGTCGTTGAGGTCGAGGGGACGGCCGGCGCGCGGGCCCGGCGCGAGCTCGCCTGCGGCGGCGCCGAGTACGTGCCGCGCTTCGGCTGGACCCCGGACGGCCGGGCGGTGTGGTACGAGCTGCTCGACCGCACC
>JAKAFI010000384.1 GCA_021818005.1 Acidobacteriota bacterium
GGCGGCGGACCTCGTCGAGGTGATCCGGGAGGTCACGCGCGAGCACGGGCTGTCGGTGCTGGCGTGGTGCGTGATGGCGACGCACTACCACCTGGCGCTGCGCACCGGCCGGCAGCCGCTGTGGCGGTCGATGCGGCTCGTGCAGGGGCGGTTCGCGCGCCGGCACAACCGGCGGCGGCGGACGTTCGGGCCGTTCTGGCAGGGCCGGTACAAGGCGATCGTGGTGGCGGACGAGCGCTACCTGCGGCAGCTGGTCGCCTACATCCACCTCAACCCGGTGGCGGCGGGCGCAGTGAGCGACCCGGCGCGGTACCGGTGGAGCGGGCACCGGGAGCTGCTCGGGCGGGTTCGGCAGCCGCTCGTGGACGAGAAGGAGGCGCTCGTGCTGTTCGGCGCGCGGCGCGAGGCGGCGCGGAGGGCGTACGTGCGCTCGCTCAAGGGCGAGCGGCGGGAGACGTGGATCGGGGAGCGCCCGGGGGCGCTGCCGTGGTGGCCAAGCGGCGTAGCGAACGCCGAGATCACGCCGGCGGAGGGCCGGCCGCGGCTCGACGCGTTGGGCGCGAGCACCGAGCGGGAGGCGGCGCGGTGGCCGGTCGAGCGGTACGTGGCGCTGGCGGGCGCGGCGTGTGGTGTGGGCCGTGAGGCGCTGGCGGGTCGTGGCAAGGAGACAGCGCTGACGCGGGCGCGGGAGCTGGTGACGCTGGTGGGGGTGGAGGTGTACCGGCAACGCGTGACCGACCTGGCGGCGGCGCTGGGGATGAACGCGGGGAGCGTGAGCCGGGCGCTGGCGCGAGCCATTGCGCGGGAGCGGGAGGAGAAGGCGTTCCACCAGCGCCGGCTGGCGCTCGAGGAGCGCCTGGCCGAGGTCGAGGCGAGCGAGTCACCCAGGAAGGTGAGATGGTGATACCTGGTACCGATACTAGCTTTTCCGCCGTCCAAGCGATCGTGTATCGCACGTACGGCTCGCCCGATGTGCTGCGCTGCGAGGAGATCGAGCAGCCGATCCCTGCCGCCGATGAGGTCCTGATCGAAGTTCACGCGGCTTCCGTGAACCCCTTCGACTGGCATTTCATGCGCGGCGAGCCGTACCTGTTTCGCCTGATGATCGGGCTCGGCAAACCCAAGAGCCCGCGACTCGGCGCGGACGTCGCCGGCACCGTCGTAGCGGTCGGCCGGGACGTCACGCGGTTGAAGACAGGCGACGAGGTGTTCGGCGCCTGCCGGGGTTCGTTTGCCGAGTATGCGTGCGCCCCGGTTTCGCGGTTGGCCGTCAAGCCGGAGCGCGTGACCTTCGAGCAGGCGGCTTCGGTGCCGATCGCGGCGCTGACGGCGTTGCAGGGGCTTCGCGACAAGGGCCACGTCAGGCCCGGGAACGACGTCCTGGTCAACGGCGCGGCCGGAGGCGTGGGCACGTTCGCGGTGCAGATCGCGAAGTCGTTCGGCGCGCGAGTCACGGGCGTGTGCAGCGCGAGGAACCTCGAGCTCGTCCGCGGGATCGGCGCGGACGACGCCATCGACTACGCTCGGGAGGACCTCGCCAGGCGCGCCGAGCGCTACGACGTCGTTCTCGATCTCGTGGGGAACCATTCGTTGCGCGCCTGGCGCCGCGTCCTCAAACCGAGCGGGACCTGCGTCGGGGCCGCAGGGACGACCGACCCCTGGATGATCGGTCCCCTGGTTGGGATGATGGCCGCGCCGGTGCTCTCCCTGTTCGGCTCGCGGAAGCTCGTCTCGCTGCTGGCGAGCATCAATCCCGGCGATCTGGCGCTGGTGGGTGAGTTCGTGGCGTCCGGGAAGGTGACGCCCGTGATCGACCGTCGCTACGCCTTGCGCCAGGTGCCGGAAGCGATCCGGTATCTGGAAGCCGGCCACGCGAGGGGGAAAGTGATCATCGTTCGCGGATAGTGTCACGCCGCTTGAAGAGAGAGCTGGTAGCGCCGAGGGGTATCGAAGGGTACCAGGTACCTCATTTCGGGGGCCACGGCGAGCCGCTGGCTGAGCTGCGGTGGGGCGTGGCGCCTCGTTGAGGCCTCGTTTGGACGTCAGGTGGGCGGGGTCGATGCAGGCCTGCGGCGGGACCGACTCATGAGCCGTGCGGTTCCCAACTTGTCAACTACGCCGGAACGGGTACCTATCGCAGCGGCTCATTCCAAGGTCTGTGCAACTCCCCTGCCGCGGGGTCTCTTAGCGAAACTGCTCTCTAGGAGTCGGAGCTCCTTGGGGCTTAGCCTTTCGCGCATCCTGGGCAATCGAAGGTGACTCTGCCTTACTGCCTGATGGTGTCGCGGGTTGGCCTGACACCTCCAAACAAACACCTCCCCCCACTCGCCTAGTCGAACCTCACCCTGACACCGCCGGCACCTGAGCTCCCCATTCTCTAGGGGAGGATCATCGATACCGCGAGAGTAGCAAGCGGCGTCCGCCTCGCATCGCCAGTAGAAGGGGTCATCTCTACCCTCAGCAGCGATGAGCCCTGATTCACACACCGGGCATCTAGTCTCACCGCTGACCACCGGACCGAGCAGGTCATTCAGCCGCAGTACCTTGGCGAATTCCTCACAAATTGTCCGACTTACCCGCCGTTCCATGACCTCTTGAGTAGAGGAGTGACTCAGCGGGTTCAGTGAACCAGACCACACG
>JAKAFI010000065.1 GCA_021818005.1 Acidobacteriota bacterium
TACCAGCGCAAGCTGACCCGGGCGATCAAGCGCGCCCGCCTGATGGCGCTGCTGCCGTTCTTGGGAGACTGAGAGAGCGGCGGTGATGGCTTCGGCCTCGCCCCCTTCCAAGCCGCCATCCCTCCGCTACTTCGGCCCGGGGATGGCGGGCTTGTTTTCGCTGCTCGTGTTCGCGAGCCTGCCGCTGCTTCCGCTCGTGGGCGCGTTCCTGGCGCTGCTGGCGGCGTTGCCTCTCGTGCACGTGGTGGCGACCGGGCGGCCGTCGTTCCTGGCGTGGGGGTGGGTGGCGGTCGCGCTCGTCGGGGCGGCGCTGCTCTGGCGCCAGCCGTGGATGGTCATCGCGGCGGCGGGATACCTGCTGGTCGCCGTGTGGCCGGCCGTCGCGGTCGAGAGCTGGCTGCGGCGGCCGTGGAGCACCGGGCGCTGGGCCGCGATCGTCGCGCTCGTGGCACTCGCCGTCGCCGCCGCGGTGATGACCGCCGTCTTCTACCCGGCCGCCCCCGCCGAGGCGTTGGTGCGTGCGTTGTCCGGCACCGGCGGCGGGACGGCCGGCGTGATGAAGATGCTGGGCGAGGGGAGCGGCGGGGAAGCCATGGTGGCGCAGGCGATCCACATGGCGGCGTACCTGGCGCCCTCGTTCGCGGCGCTGTACGTGCTGACCGCCGCGCTCTGGTTGCGGCCGCGGCTGCCGTTGCTCGGCCTGGCGCGGGGGGCGGAGCCGTTCGGGCTGTACGCCTCCGAGGAGTGGTTGCCGCTCGGTTTCGCCGCCGGCGGCCTCGGTTGGGTGTTCGCGCCCGAACCGGTCAAGTGGTTGGCAGCGAACCTGTTGGTAACCGTGCTCGGGTTGTATTTCGTGCACGGCCTGGCTATCATCTTGTTCTATCTCGGGCGCCGGTTCGGTGAGAACCGGTGGGTGCGGCTGGGCGTCATGGTGTTCGCCCTGCAGGTGCCGGTGGCGCTGGTCTTCTCGGCGCTCGGCTTGGCCGACACCTTCTTCCGCCTGCGCCGGGGTGGAGCGGACGACGGAGGACATGAAGCATGAAGGTGATTCTCAACGACCACGTGGAGCAGCTCGGCGAGCGCGGCACGACCCTCGAGGTGAAGCCGGGCTTCGCGCGCAACTACCTGATCCCCAAGGGTCTGGCCTATGCGGCCACGGCTGCGAACCTGGCGCGGTTCAAGGAGCAGACCAAGAGCTGGGAGCAGGCGCAGGCCAAGGAGAAGGGCGAGGCCGAGCAGATCGCCGGCCAGCTCGCCGGCGTCGAGCTGACGTTCGTCCGCCGTGCCGGTGAGGGGGACGCCTTGTACGGCTCGGTGACCTCGTCCGACGTCGCCGACGCGCTCGCCGAGCGCGGTCTCGCCGTCGACCGGCGCCGGATCGCCCTCGAGCACGTCAAGCGCCTCGGCACCTTCACCGCCGAGGTCAAGCTGCACCGCGACGTGCGCGTGCCGATCACGGTGCACGTCAAGCCCGAGGCGGAGAAGCAGGAGCCGGGCGGCCAGGCGTAGGACGCCGTGAGCGACCGCACCCCCTCTGCGGGCGTGACGCCGACCCCGGAGCGGCCCGAGGCCGGAGCAGGGTGGCTGGCGCGGTTGTTCTGGTGGGCGGCGCGCCCGACGCTGCGCCACGACATCGAGCGCATCAAGGCGTCGATCGCGGCGGCAGGGGAGCGTGATGCGGCGGCGGCTCGCGAAGCAGCAGCGGCGGCGGAGCGCGAAGCAGCCGCGCGCGTCGAGCTGGAACGCGCCGTCGAGACCCGGTTCGCCGAGTTCGGCGCGGCCGTCGCGGAGCTCCGCCAGGCGTACCTCACCACCCGCGGGGAGTTCGAGGAGGTGCGCGACCGGCGGCTGCAGCAGCTCGCCGCCGGCGTGGACGCGACGAGCGCGGCGGTCGGCGCGGTGCAGCGCGAGGTCGAAGCGCTGCGCGACGTGCGCCTGCCGCGGACCGAGTCCGATCTCGCCGGCATGCAGCGCGCGATCGACGCGGCGCCGGCGACCGTCGCCGGCGTCCAGGCGCTCGCGGAGGAGCTGCGTGACCGCCGCCTGCCGGCGCTCGCCTCGCGGACCGACGCTCTCGTCGAGCGGCTGCACGAGGAGCTCGCCCAGGCCGTGGGGCTGGCCGAGCGTGTGGCGCGCGGCGAGCCGCTGCGCATCACGATCGACCCCGCGGTCGAGGCGCGCATCCCGGCGGCGGTTGCGGCGGCGTCGCGGTCGTTCGCGGACGCGTTCCGCGGCGAGCGCCGCGAGATCATCGGCCGCGCCGCCGACCACGTCGCGCTGCTGCGGGCCGCGTCCCCCGTGCTCGACGTCGGCTGCGGCCGCGGCGAGCTGCTCGAGGCGCTGCGCGAGGCGGGCGTCGAGGCGCGCGGCGTCGACGCCGACCCGGCGATGGTGGCCGCGTGCCGCGGGCTCGGCCTCGCGGTCACCGCGGGCGACGCCGTCGCCACGCTGCGCGCCACACCCCCGGCCGGGCTCGGCGCGGTGACGGCGGTCCACGTCATCGAGCACCTCTCGGCGGCCGGCTGGATGGCGCTCGTGGAGGCGGCGGCGGCGGCGCTGCGCCCGGGCGGGAGGTTGTTGATCGAAAGCCCGAACCCGGAGTCGCTGCGCGTCGGCGCCGGCCTGTTCTGGCTCGACCCGACCCACGTCGCGCCCGTCCACCCGGAGGCGCTGGCGTTCGTCGTCAAGGCGCTCGGCCTCGAGGTGGTGGAAACGAGGCTGCTGCACCCGTTCCCGCCGGAGCAGTCGCTGGCGCGCGACGACCAGCCGCCGGCGGTGCGCGAGTTGGCCGCGAGGCTGGACGGGTGGCTGTCGGCGCCGCGCGATTACCTGCTCGTGGCCCGCAAGCCGTAGCCGCGACCCGGGCCACGGCGCGCGATCCGCGCGGCGTCCGGGCTACCGCTTCACGTGCTGCCGGAACAGGTCCTTGAGTCCCATCAGCACCTGCACGAACGAGTGTTCCTTGAGGAACTCCTGCAGGTCGTTGCGCGAGGCGCCCGCCCGCGCCTTCTCCCTCGCCGTCTCGACCAGGCCGAAGAAGTCGGAGATCGGCCGCAGGTTGAGCCTGACGAAGTGCTCCCGGTACCACGGCGACTCGCGGACCGTCTCCCAGGTGCGTGCTTGCAGCGAGGTGACCGATCCGTTCCACAGGCCGTCGGCGAGCGCCGTGACCTCCTGGTAGAGGGCGGTCAACACGGTCGTGCTGTCGCCGCGCGCAAGCGCCTGCTCGACCTGCTGCGGTCCCACGACGGGGGCGGGCCCCGCGGCGGGCGCCGCCTCGGGCTCGGCCTCATCCGCGGCCTCCTCGGCCGGCTCCGGCTCGGGCGGCGCCGGCGCGGCCGGCTGTCGTGGCGCGGCCTCGCTCGGGGCCGGCGCCGGGGCCGCCGGTGCCGCAGCCGGGGTCGGTGCGGGCGCGGGCGCCGGGGCCGGACGCGCGGTTTCGCTACGCGCTGCGGGCGCGGCTTCGGCCTCGACGGCGGGCGCGGGAGCGCCGGCGGTGCGCTTGAGCCGCTCCTCGAAGCTCACCAGCAGGCCGAGGTCGGCCTCGGAGACGGGGCGCGCATAGGCGATCCGGTTCAGGATCGCGTCGAGCTCGAGGAAGCGCAGGCGGAGAACGTTGGCGTCCGGGGCGAGCGCCAGGAAGCGCTGCTGCAGCTCGGGGGCCGCCGCGATGATGTCGTACAGGCCGGTGTAGCCGGCGAAGTCGAGCAGGTCGACGCTGTCGGAGAGGTTCCAGGTGATGCTCGCTTCGCGCGCTTGCCGCTGCGCCAGGTTGTCGCGAAGCTCCTTGGGGATCCCCTTGTCCTCCCACCGCTTGCCGTGGGTCGCGCGCAACGAGTCACGAACCAGCTTGCGCAGGCGGCCGAGTAGGTCGCTGGAGAGTTGGCAGGCGTCGAGGTTGATGTCGATCTTGGCCATCGCTGTCCGTCATCTTCGCGGGTTCGTGTGGCTCGGGAGCGCCCACCGGCGCAGGTAGCATCCGCTCACGATCGTGCCGCTCATTGCCCGCACAGTATACGCGCCGCATGCCCCGTTCCCAACCGGGGTAGCAACGACGACCCTCGCGGGAAGCGCCCGAGCTCCGCCGCATCCGGCGGGAAGCGGCTCGAGTCGCCCTCCGTTCAGGCCCCGCCGCCGGTGCGCCCGGCCGCCGCCGAGAACTCCTCGCCGCGCCGGATCGTCGCCATGATCCCACCCGCCAGCAGCACCACGAGGCCGGCCCACAGCAGGCTGATCATCGGCTTGATCGTGAGGTCGATCGAGAAGCGCATCGGCTCGCCCTGGTCGGGCGGCGCCGTCGGGTCGATGATCTGGATCTCGGCCGTCTTCTGGTCGGGGTTGAGGCGGCCGACGCGCACCTTGACCCCGGGCAGTCCCGGAAGGTCGGCGTCGGCGTGCGTGTCGCCGGCCTCGCCGCCGTGGAAGAACGGGGTGATCTCGCTCTGCTTGCCGCCGGCGTTCACCTTGAGGACCGCCCCGATGTCGATCTTGCCGGCCTGGGGGTCGAACTGCGAAAGGTCGAAGTCGTCGAACGTGATCGCGACGCCCTTGTACATCAGGGTCCCACCCCGGTGCAGCGTCGCGGTCTTGGCGACGCCGCCGCCGAACCCGGTCACCTGCAGGCGCACGTGGCCGGTGTTGGCGTTGATGCCGCCGAGCGCCACGCTGGCGCCGGGGAACCCTGCGATCGCGACCGGCTCGGCCTGGAACTCGCCGCCGCCGGTGCTGCGCAGGTACGGCGTGAGCTGTTGCGTTTGCCCCCCGCTCTTCACCGTCAGGCGGGCGCCGATCGCGACCGTCTGTCCCTCGCCGTGCGCCGCCGACATGTCGAAGCCCTCGAACGTGATCGCGAGCGGCCCGGCGTGGCCGGTCGCGCCCTTGCCGAGGTCGAGCGTGTCGCCGTTCTCGGGCGGCCGTCCGGGGTCGAACTCGATCGGCGAGACGTAGACGTCGTGGGTCAGCTGCACGTGGACGTCGGGGTTGGCGACGAGCTGGTTCGACTTCTCGTTGCGGAAGAGGTGCGGGCGGGCGACGTAGGTGTGCCCGCTGCGCTCCTTGACCTCGACCAGCATCGCGTCGTGCGCGGGCGGTGCGGGACGGTCGACGCCCTTGAACGTCAGCGTGTACCCCATCACCTGCTTGGCCTGCCCGAGCGGCAGCACGACCTTCTCCGAGCGGTCGTAGGCGGAGGACACCACGATCCCGGCCAGCATCATGCCGAGGCCGACGTGGGCGAGGTAGCCCCCGGCCGAGCGCAGCTTGCCCTGCCTCGCCTCGTCCCAGGTCTTGAGCATGTTGCTGAAGAAGGCGAACACGGCGAGCAGCAGGAAGATGACGTAGAGCATCCCGTGCGCCCCGACCGCGACGGCCACCCCGGTGGCGACCGCCGCGAGGGCGGCGCCGAGCAGCGAGCGGCGGCGGAACTCCTTGGAGGCCCCCTTCCACTGCAGGAACGGCACCGTCGCGAGCAACGCCGCGAGCACGATCCCGATCGGCAGCGTGACGCGGTTGTAGAACGCCGGCCCGACCTGCGACGGCTTGGTCATCAACCGGGTGAGGAGCGGCGTCGAGGTGCCGAACAGCACCATGCCGGCGGTGCCGAGCAGCGTGGCGATCGCGAGCACGAAGAACACGGTGCGCGACAGGAACGGCTCGTCGCCCGCCTCGCTCGGGATCTCGCGCCAGCGCCACGCCAGGGCGCCGAAGCCGATGAGGAGCGCGCCGGCCAGGTTGGCGACCAGCCAGCCGGTGATGCCGAGGTCAACGAACGAGTGCACCGAGAAGTCGGCGAGCACGCCGGAGCGGGTCAGGAACGTCCCGTAGACGACGAGGACGAACGCCAGGATGGCGAGCGAGAAGTTCAGCTTGCGGAACCGCCCTCGCGCCCGCTGCAGGAGCATGCCGTGCACCAGCGCGGAGGACGCGAGCCACGGGACGAGCGACGCGTTCTCGACCGGGTCCCACCCCCAGTAGCCGCCCCAGCCGAGCGTCACGTACGCCCAGTAGCCGCCGAGCAGGATTGCGCACCCGAGCGTGACCACCGTCACCAGCGCCCACGGCAGCGCCGCCTTGACCCACTCGTCGTAGCGCCGCCCCCACAACGCCGCGACCGCGAGGGCGAACGGCACTGCGGTGGCCGCGTAGCCGAGGAACATGATCGGCGGGTGGATCGTCATCCACGGGTTCTGCAGCAGCGGGTTGAGGCCCTGGCCGTCGAACGGGGCCTGTCCCGGCGGGAGGTCGGAGATGAAGCGGAACGGCGACTGCTTGAGGAGGATGAGCACGAGCGAGAGCTGCGCCACGTTGTAGACCACCATCGTGCGTTCTTCGTAGTGCCGGGCGTAGCGGATCAACGGCAGCCCGACGACCATCCCCCACATCAGCCAGAGCAGGAAGCTGCCCTCCTGCCCGGCCCACAGGCTCGAGATCAGGTACGCCTTGGAGAGCGAGAGATCCGAGTAGGAGAAGACGTAGTGCACGCGGAAGTCATGGGTCAGGATCAGATAGACGAGCACCCCGCCCGCCATCAGGACCGCGATGGTCGCGAGGCCGTACAACTGGCGCGCCCACGCGCGCGCCCCCTCGTGGCCTTGCACGCTGCGAACGTAGAAGATCGTCGACGCGACGAGGGCTGCAAAGGCCACCCACATCGCGATGGCGCCCGGTAGGAACATGCTCCCCCCCTGGTTTGAAACGACGGCGGCGTGCCGCCGGCATCACGAGGAGCTGCGCTGAGCCTTCTCCTCGATCCCCTGGTACTTGGACGGACACTTCACCAACAGCTGCTCCGCCTCGAGTATGCCGCGGTGATAGCGGCCGATGGCCACCACCTGGGTGGCCTCGTTGAAGTTGCCGGGCTTCAGCCCCTTGTAGGCGACGCGCATGACGTCGCCGTGCTCGTCCTGGATGGAGAACGTGAGGCTGGAGGACGCCGCGTCGAAGCTGTCGGAGCCGTGCACGAGCTTGCCCGCGACCTGCACCGCGTCGGACGTCGCGCGCGCCTGCTGGAAGCTGACGTACGGCGTGAGGTTCGACTTGAACGCCCCGGCCCCGAAGGCGACGAAGGCGATGATGGCGACGACACCGCCGATGGTCCACACGGCCCTGCGGCTCACGACTCCTCCTCCAGCCGGCGCACTCTGCGGTCGAGGGCGAGACAGTAGGCGAAGATCCCGAGCCAGATCACCACGGTCACCGCCGCCACCCAGATCAGGCTCGTACCCGTTGGCATCGCTCACGCCTCCTCGCGCGCCTGGCGGGCCAACCGCACCCGCGCCAGCCGAACGTCGAGAGTGTACAACCAAAAGAACAGTCCAGTAAATCCCACTAACGAGGCGAACAGGGTCTGCAGCATCCTCGGGTCCATCTGCATCTTGAGCTTACCGGTGGCGCCGATGATCGTGTCCGGATGGAGCGACCAGTAGATGCGGGGGACGACGAAGACGAGGAACGGCATGGTGACGAACGCCAGGATCGCGTACGCCGCCGACAGGCTCGCCCGGCGCTCCTCGTCGGGGACCGCCTCGCGCAGGGCGAAGTAGGCGGCGTAGATCAGCAGCAGGATCGCGATCGAGATCTCACGCGGGTCCCAGTTCCAGAACGAGTTCCACATCACGTGGGCGAAGATCGAGCCGGTGACCGTCGCGAGCAAAGAGAACACCAGGCCGAGCCGGGCGGCCGCCGCCGCGCGCGCGTCGTCGAGCGGGTTGCGGGTGCGCAGGTAGCGCAGCGAGGCGATCAGGTTGACGCAGAACGCCAGCACCGCGACCCACGCCTGCGGCACGTGGAAGAACACGATGCGCGACGACTCGCCCTTGAACCCCGCCGCGGCCGGCGCCCAGAAGAACGCGGCCGCGATCACCAGCACCAGCCAGGCGCCGAGCAGCCAGTGCAGCGCCGTGCGCACGCGGTTGTCACTCATGCCACACCACCGGGAACAGGAACACCGAGACGATCAAGAGGGCACCCCCTAGCGAAACGATCCCCTGCAGCGCCGGCAACACCGCCGCCAGCTCGACGCTGCCCGCGGCCGCCCGCGTCCCCTGGATGAGCATCACGAGCAGCGGCAACACCAGCGGCACCGAGAGGATAGCAAACAGCGTCGTCGAGCCCGAGGCGCGCGAGATGATCGCGGCGACGATCGTCGAGGACGCCGCCAGGGCCACGGCACCGGCGGCGAGCACGAGCACCAGCCCCACCAGGCCGCGGACCTCGTACCCCATCAAGGCGCAGTACAGCGGCACGATCAGGGTGAACAGGGCCACGAGCAGGATGAGGTTGAACAGGTACTTACCGGCGAACACGGCGAGCGGGCGGGCAGCCAGACGCAGCGTTTTCGCGGTGTGGGCGTCCTCCTCCTTGACGAACACCCGCGCCAAGCCGGAGGTCGCGGCGAAGAAGAGGATCACCCAGAGCAAGGCGGAGAGCAGGTGTGGGCGGTCCTTCTCCTGGATCTGATACGGCCCGATCTGATACGCGACGACCACCAGCGTGGTGATGCCGAACAGCCCGATCGCGTTGAGCGCGACGCGGCTGCGCAGCTCCGAGGTGAGCTCCTTGCCGAGGACGGCGAGGCTCTCAGAGAGCAAGCTCGAGGCGCGCATCGCCCCAGGCGATCTCCCGCGGGTCGTTGGTGGCGACGGCGACCGCCGCGAGCGGGCGGAACCGCGCCACCAGGCCCGCCACCGCGTCGTGGCCGGTCGCGTCGAGGTTCGAGGAGGGCTCGTCGAGCAGCAGCACCGCCGGCTCGTGCAGCACCGCCTGCGCCAGCTTCACGCGCTGCTTCATCCCCGACGAGTACGTCCCGACGGCGCGCCGCTGCTCGCGCGAGGGCAGGCCGAGTGTTTCCAGCAACGAGGTGATCGCGGCATCGCTGGTCGCGTGGCCGCGCAGGCGGCCGAAGAACCGCAGGTTCTCGAGCGCCGAAAGCTCCTCGTACACCGCCATGTCCGGCGACGCCATCCCGAGGTGCTCACACCACTCGGAGCGCGGCAGATCGGCGCCGCCGCGACGGTGCGAGACCTCGCCGCGCGAGGGCCGCAACACGCCGGCCAGGAGGTTCAGGAGCGTCGACTTGCCGGCGCCGTTGGGACCGGCGACGACGAGGACCGACCCGGGACGAAGCGCCCCCGACACCGCGGCCAGGACCGTCCTGGTGCCGAAGCGCTTGGCCACCTTCGTGAATTCGACCGAGACCGCCGCCATGCGCGACGAGGGTATCACGCCACCGTCCGGCCGCGGCCGGACGCGATGCTAGACTCCGGCCGTGGAACGGCTTCCGGTGCGCATCAGGCATCTGGCGGCGCGGGTCTTCCCGTGGCCGTTGCTCCCCGCCGGGGGCCCGCTCGCATCGGCCGCCGCCAGCGCGGCGGCGCTCGCCGTCGTCGCGGCCTCCCGCCTGCTCCTCCTCCCGGCCGGGCCGTGGGAGCAGGACGAGGCGCTGCTGGCGTGCGGCGTCATCGACTTCGACCCCGCCCGCCACATGCCGCTCCCGCCCGGGTTCCCGCTCTGGATCGCGATCGGCAAGACGGTCCGCAAGCTCGGTGTCGCCGACCCGCTCGTCGCGCTCCAGGTGGCGAGCGCGCTGCTGTCGGTGCTCGCGGTGTGGGCGCTGGTCGGGCTGTGGGAGGGCGCCGCCGGGCGGCGGATCGCCCTGGCCGGGGCGGCGCTCGCCGCGTTCATCCCCGGCGTGTGGTTCCACGCCGGGCGCGCCCTGTCGGAGACGCCGTCGGCGGCGCTGGCCGTGGTCGCGCTCGCGCTCTGGCTGCGCGGCGGCCGCGCCGGCTTCGTGCCCGGCGTCGCGGCGATGACCGCCGCGGCGCTCGTGCGCCCGCCGCTGGCGCCGGTCTGCGTGCTCGCGGTCGTGCTGGCGGCGTGGTGGGCCCGGCGCGAGGCGCGGCTCGTCGCGGCTGGCGTCGCGGCCGGCGCCGCCGTCCTCGTGCTCGTCATGGTCCCGGCGGCGCTCGCCGCCGGCGGCTGGGAGATGCTGCTGCAGGTCAGCGAGACGCACGCCGGGGAGCACTTCGCCACCCTCGGCACCGAGTCGTGGGCGCTCGACAGCCTCGGTCTGGTCCGCGGCCTCGGCACGCCGGCGTTCGCCGCCCTCTTCCTCGCGCTCGCCGCGATCGGATGGTGGGGATGGAAGCGCGCGCTCGGCGCGCGCTGGTGGGCGGGCACGATCGCGGGCGCCACGCTCGTGTTCGTGCTCGTGTTCATGGACAACCGCAACTACCCGCGCTACTGGGTGCTCGTCTGGTTGCTGCTGGCGACCCCGGCGGTGGCCGGCGCCGCGCGTCTCGGCCGCTCGCGCGCCGCCGGGCTCGCCGCCGCGGCGGTCGGGGTGGGCGCGGCGGTGTGGTGGGGGTACCCCGCCGTGCGCTACATCCACCGCCACCGCTTGCCCGTGGTCGCCGCCCTGCAGACGGCGGCCGCCCAGGGGCCGGGCCTGCTGATCTTCGAGGACCAGCTCTTCTCCTTCCGCAACCTCGCGGCGGTGACCGGACGGCTGCCGCTCGACTCGCTGCGGCTGAGCGAGATGGAGCAGGCCGGAGGGCGCCTCGCCGGGGCGCCGGTCTGGCTGCTCGCCGAGGAGCCGGGGGAGGACGTGCCGTGCCCGATCTCGCGCGTGGCGCGGTTCGAGTGCCGCCAGGCGAGGGTGTGGCGCCTGTCGCAGGAGCGCTTCCTGCGCGTGCGCCTGGTCCGGAACCCGGTGCTGGTCGCGCGCGGCGGCTATCCGCTCGAGTTCGACGGCAGCCGGCGGTTCGTCTGGTGCGGTGCCCGCGCCGCGCTGCTCGCGCCGCGGGTCAACGGGCCGGGGACGTTGGCGCTGGCGGTCGACGGTCACCCGAGCCTGCGCGAGGCGCCGGCGGCGGTGCGGGTGGACGGCGTGCCCTCCTGGAGCGGAGCGGTGTCCGCCGGGCCGCAGGTCATCGCGGTGCCGCTGCCGTCCGCGGCGATCGGCGCGGCGAACTTGCTCTGGGTCGAGCTCGACCTCGGGGCGCACGCGAGGTCGGCGGGGGACGACCGCTCGCTCGCCGTGCGTCTCTTCGGCGCGTCGTTGCAGGCGCCGCCGCTCGTCGGCGCGGCGGTCACGTTCTTCCCGGAGCGCGACTCGTTGCTCGGAGCCTGCGCCGAAGCGGAAGGGACCTACGCTCCCGAGCTGCTCGGCAACCCGCCGCGGCCCGCCGCGTGGGCCGGCGCGCACGCCGCGTTCACCTTTCCGGCCGGGCCCGGGCTGGTCGGGGTCGAGCTCCTCGCGCCGAGCGCCCGCCCGGCGGTGGTGACGGTCCGGCTGGGGACGAGCCGGGCCACGGTCACGGTCGGCCCCGAGCCGGCGACGGTGGTACTGCCGGTGCCGGGCGAGCTCGCGCGCGTCGGGCGGGTGCGGCTCGAGCTCGAGAGCACGACGTTCGTGCCCGGGGGCGGCGACTCGCGGTCGTTGGGGGTGGCGGTTGACAGGGTGTGGTACGTTCCTTCCGGTCCGCCGCCGGCCGGCGGTTGAGCGCGGGAGAATGGCCGGCGAGGCCGGCGCGTTGACGCCGACGGGGGTGCGGCGGACCTCCCTGGGGGGACCATGTCACGAGGGTTGATTCGCAGCGGAGTCTTGCTGATCGCCGTCGCGGGAGCGGGGCTGGCGGGGTGCGGCGGGGGCGCGCCGAAGGCGGCGAGCGGGACCGCCGCGGTCGCCTGGGAGCGCGACCTGCCGGCGGCGCTGGCGCGCGCCGGGAGCGAGAAGAAGCTGGTGATGGTCGACTTCTACACCGACTGGTGCCGCTGGTGCCGGGTGCTCGACGACACCACGTTCGCCGACGGCGGCGTGCAGCGGGCGCTGCAGGGCGTCGTGAGCGTGCGCCTGAACGCGGAGAAGGACGGGCGCGACGTCGCGGAACGGTTCAACGTCGACGGGTACCCGACGCTCCTCTTCCTCAACGCGTCCGGCGCCGAGGTCGGCCGCATCCCCGGCTACCTGGCGCCCGAGCCGTTCCTCGCCGAGCTCAACAACATCATCAAGAAGGGGTAGCGCCCGCGAAGAACGGGTCGTGCCGGCGGCGGGTCAGTGGCGCCCGCTCTCGATCTCGCCGGCGAGCTTGGCCTGCGCCGCCGCGATCGCCTCGGGGGTGGTCGGCGGCTCTCCCGGCCGCGGCGTGTAGTGGGCGAGCTGCTGCAGCCACGGCAGGGCGAAGAGGGCGTGGGCGGCGG
>JAKAFI010000385.1 GCA_021818005.1 Acidobacteriota bacterium
GGCGACTTCCCCCCGTCGCGCACCAGCAGCGCCATCGCGCGCTCGATCGGGATGCCGACGACGCCCGCGCTCTCGTTGACCCAGCGGTAGCCGTGCAGTTCGCCGAGCTGTTGCGCCCGCAGCAGAGAGAGCTCCTCCGGCGGGACCGCCACGGCCTTGCGGGCGTCCTCCTCCCCCCTCTGCCGGTAGAAGAACGCCTGCAGGATCACGACCACGACGAACAGCACGATCGCGAACACGATGCCGACCAGCGCCGCCAACGGGGTATTCGGTTCGCCGCTCTCTCGCACGCCGTCCCTCCCCCGTCACGCGTTCTCGAACGCGAGCGACTCGGCCAGGCGCGGGTCGCCCTCCGGCACCAGCGCCCGGTCGCGGCCGACGAACGCCGCGGCTGCCAGCAGCAGCGCGACCAGACCCACCGAGACGGTCAGGTCGATGACGTGCGGCCACGCGGATTCCGGGCTGCCGGCCGGCATCACGAGCCAGTAGAGGTCCACCCAGTGCATGAGCAGCACCCACGCGGCCGCAGCCGCCAGGACCCGCGGGTTGCGCTTGGGCCGGCGCGAGAGCAGCGCCGCGAACGGGAGCAGGAAATGGCCGAACACCAGGGTGAGGCCGAGCCACCCCCATCCGTGTTGTTGCCGCGCCGCGAACCAATGCGTCTCCTCCGGCAGGTTGGCGTACCACTGCAGCATGTACTGCGAGAACGCGATGTAGGCCCAGAATACGATGAAGCCGAACAAGAGCTTGCCGAGGTCGTGGTAGTGCTCGACCGTGATCGACCGGCGGACGAAACCGGCGCGCTGCAGCAGGAAGGCGGTCAGCGGCAGCAGGGCGTACACCCCCACGGCCGCACCCGCGAAGTAGTAGACGCCGAAGATCGTGGAGAACCACGCCGGGTCGAGCGACATCAAGAGGTCGAACGCGGCGAAGCTGAGCGTGACCGCGAACGCGATCATCGCCGGGGCCGACCAACGCCGCATCGTCAGCGAACGCGAGGCGTCACCGGAGACGTCCTGCGACAGCGAGCCTTTCAGGTAGTAGGTGCCCATCAGGCCCCAGACGAGGGCGTAGACGACCCAGCGAACGACGAAGAACGCCACGTTGAGGTACGCGCCGTTGGCGTGTCCTGCCGCGAACCCCGCCCGTGCCCACGGGTAGAGCGCGCCGAGCCCGAACAGCAGCGGCAGGCCGAGCACCGCGACGAACGGGAGCGCGCCGGCGAACGTCTCGGCGATCCGGCGCACGACCACGCTCCAGCCCGAGTTCGTGAGGTGGTGCAGGAGCACGAAGTAGAGCGCGCCGAGGGCGAGGCTCAAGACATAGGCGAAGGCGATCAGATAGGCGAAGAAGAAGCGGTGCCAGCCGCCCGGCGTGGCAGCGGCGAGCACGAGGCTGACGGCGATGGCGCCGGCGCCGGCCAGCGCCGCGCCGCGCCAAAGGCGCGCGCCGAGCGGCCCGAGGCGGCGCTGCTCCGGGACGGCTTCGAGGACGTGACTCATCGGCTCCTCACCCCTACCTCAGCTCCCGCCGCAGCTCCGGCGGCACGTCGTCGATGTGCGCGTCCTGGCTGCGCTCGAGCGCCCGGACGTACGCGATGATCGCCCAGCGATCGGAGGCCGGGATCTGCGGCCCGTACGCCGGCATGTTGCGGATCCCGTTGGTGATCGTGTTGAAGATGAAGCCGAGCGGCCGCTGCCGCACGAGGTCGGTGTGGTACGAGGAGGGCGGCGTCCACGTCCCCTCCTGCAGCGCGTCGGCGCGCTTCGCCACCGTGCCGTCGCCGTAGCCGGCGAGGCCGTGGCACGGCGCGCAGAAGATGTCGTAGCGCTCCTGCCCGCGGCGGAGGAGCGCGTCGGTGACCGCCACCGGGAACGCCGTCACCCAGCCGTCGGCGCCGCGCCCGGTCCAGAACGCGGCGTCCTCGTGCCGCTCGCCGTGCGCCACCGTCCCCGGCACCTCGGGCCGCATCGCGCGCCCGTCCGCGAACATCGGGTCGGCCGACTGCGTCTTAAACTTCGGCTGCCGGCCCATGTCCTGGATCAGCTGGATCCGCGGCCGGCTCGACGTCGTGACGCGGGCGCGGGCGATCAGCGCGAGCGGGATCAGCGCCAGCGCCGCCAGCAGGATGCCGCCGTAGACGAGCGGGCGCGGGATCATTCTTCCTCCAGGCGCTCGACGCTGCGGGCGCCCGCCGCCTCGAGGAACGAGCGGGTCCCGTCGGGGTCGAACCTGGGGTCGTCGGCGCGCACCGCGACGAAGAAGGCGTCGGTCGTGGCGCGCGCGCGGAAGCGTGCGCTCTCGAAAACCGGGTGGTAGAGCTCGGGCAGCCGGTTCGCAACCCACAACCCGAGGAACCCGCAGATCGACGCCAGCAGGATCGTGAGCTCGAACGTGATCGGGATCGCCACCGGCAGGCCGAAGAACGGCTTGCCGCTGATGATGAAGCGGTAGTCGAAGCCGTTGGTCCACCACTGCAGCAGCAGCGCCGCGCCCGCACCGGCCACCCCGCCGCCGAGCACGACCGCCGGCAGCCGGCTCGTCCGTATCCCCATCGCCTCGTCGAGCCCGTGGATCGGGAACGGCGCGAAGGCGTCGAAGTTCACGAACCCGGCGTCGCGCACCCTC
>JAKAFI010000066.1 GCA_021818005.1 Acidobacteriota bacterium
CCGCCAGGGCGCGGGCGAACTCGCCGCCCGGCATCGGCGCCA
Source organism: Acidobacteriota bacterium (assembly GCA_021818005.1). GTDB lineage: Bacteria > Acidobacteriota > Thermoanaerobaculia > Thermoanaerobaculales > Thermoanaerobaculaceae > RBG-13-68-16. The sequence goes on from JAKAFI010000066.1 coordinate 43, forward strand.
CCCGCTGCAGCTGCTTGACCGTGCTCGTACCGTCCACGCGGGAGAGCAGGTATCCCTCCTGGGGCGTGAGCCGGAGCTGCTGGTAGAGCAACAGCGCGTCCTGAGCGGTCCAGACGTACGCCTCGCCGCCGATCAAAGTCTGCAGATCGGCGTCGTCCGGGAGCTCCCGCACCGCCGCCGCCAGCAAAGAACCGGTAGTCATGGCGAGCGAAACTGCGTCGACCGGCAGCGTGTCTCCGTCGGCGAACGTCCACTCGCCCGGCTCGAGCAGCATGCGCGAGACGATTGCCACCGAGAGCGCTTCCAACTCCCGCGTGAGCGCACCCGGTTGCAGCAGGTTCTCCTGCACGAGGAACGTGCCGAACCGCACGCCGTCAGGCTGGCGCAGCAGCGCGATCGCCATCCGGCTGGCGTCGAGGACACCACGCCGCGCGAGCCAGCGGCCGAGCTTCTCGTCCTCGTCGTCGGACACCACCGCGCGGGCGTGCCCCGACTCGAACCAGACGTGCCGCATCCCGCCGGGCCCAACGATATCGAGCCGCCCCATCGCCAGCCGGCGCACGCTCTCACGCAATAATGGCGACAACCCACCGGCGTCGAAGCGCCCCTGGGGAGTGAGGCCTTGGGTCATCTCAGCGGAGTCTAGCCGCTTTTCAGCACAGGCTCAAGGCGTACTGCCCTCGACGCGGACAACGTGCGGTGGAAACCCCCGCGCCACGATGCCGGACGGAAGCCGCGAACTCGCGTCCTTGGCTGCGGCCTCACTCGGGAAGTGACCCCAGACGAGGCGATAGCACTGGCCGTCGCCATGCCCGAACGGGACCACCCGCAGATTGGCCTTGTCTTGCTCCTGGCGGCGGTAGAGGCGCTCGAGTTCGGCCGGCTGACACCCGCCGTCCACGGCCACGGCCCAGGGCCCACCGCCCCCGGCGACCGAGGCGCCCTCCCATGGGCGGAAGTACAGCAGCAGCGCCGCCGCGGCCACGAGCAGCGCGACGAGCGCGATCCGCGGCCAGAGACGGCGCCGGGGCGCCAGCGGGAACGCCGGCTCCGGCACGGTGGAGAGCGGCGTCTCGGCGACGCGGGACACGGCCTCGACGAGACCGGCGCCGGCCGCTGCGGCGAGCAGGCGCAGGGCGACGTCACGCCCGTGCGGCGACGGGTCCGAGATCTCCAACGCCGTCCGCTGGTCGTTGACCTTCGCCAGGATCGCCATCCCCTCGTCGGTCAGGACGAGGGCCCCTACCCGCTTCGGGAACTCGGGGAGGCGGCGGAGGATCAGCGTCGGGTCGGGGAGGAACACGTCGACCAGGTCGTCGCCGCCGGTCCCGAGGCCCATCTCCATGACGAGGTGGGGATAGGAGATCGTGAGCCCTTTGGCCTCGAATGGAAGGGCGCTGTCGAAGTTCGCTTCCGCGTCGTCCGCAAGGAAGAACTCGCGCAGCCGCTCGGCCACCGTCCGCTTGACCACGGCGTTCGCCTCGGCCTGCGAGACCTGCCCCGATGCCACCGCGGCTGCGGCCTCGCCGAACCACTCGCCGCCGCCGGTCAGGCCGAACGCCGCGGCGAGGCGTTCGTTGTCGTCACCCTCGACCGCGACGATCTGCAAGCCCGAGACGTAGAGCGTCAGCTCGCCGCCGGCCCAGCGCAAGTGCGCGGTCCCCTTCCCTTTGCGCCCGACCCAGAGGGCAAGCTGGCCCGCGGCGGATGTGCGTCCCATGGCCGCAACAGTAGCGAAACTCGCCGCCCCCGTCAAAGGGGCGCACCGGCAGGCCAGACAGTGAAGAGTTGAGAGTGAAGAGTTGAAGGAGAGCAAGAGGGCAGAGGGAAGAGGGTAGAGGGACGACAGAGGCCCGCCTCGTCTTTCCTCTCCCGTCTTCCTTCTTCCGTCTCTCGTCCCAACTCCTCACTCACTCCCCGGGGGCACCGTCATGGAGGGCGCGGAACAGCGCGGCGGCGGCGGCGCCGCCGACCGTCGCGGCGAGCGCGTCGCGTCCCGCCGCGCGGACGCCGTCGAGGGAGCCGAACTCGAGCAGGAGCCGGCGCGCCCGCTGCGGCCCGATCCCCGGCACCGCGAGCAGTTGTGTCGCCAGGCGGCGCGCGCCGCGACGCCGGCGATGGCGCGTGACCGCGAACCGGTGCGCCTCGTCGCGCACGCGCTGCAGCAGCAGGCGCACGGGGTCGTTCGCCTCGAGCACCAGCGGCCTCGCGCGGCCGGGGAGGACGACCTCCTCGAGCCGCTTCGCGAGTCCCGCCGCCGCGACCTGGCATCCGGCGGCGGCGAGGGCGCGCAACGCGGCGTCGAGCTGCGTGCGGCCGCCGTCGATGAGCACGAGGTCGGGCAGCGCGGCGCCCTCGGCGACCCGGCGCCGGTACCTGCGCTCCACCGCCTCCGCGATCGCGCCCGGGTCGTCGGCGCCAAGGCCGGAGCGCACGTTGAACGAGCGGTACTCGCCCTTGCGCAGCGTGCTGCGCTCCCAGACGACGAGCGACGCCACCTGCGCCTCCCCCTGCAGGTGCGAGATGTCGAAGCACTCGATCCGCTGCACCGCCCGGCCGGTTCCGAGCGCCGCGGCGATCGCCGCGCCGACCCGTTCGGCGTCGCGCCGCGGGTGGCGGAAGCGCAGCCGGAACGCCTCGCGCGCGTTGTCGCGCGCCAGCTCGAGCACGCGGGCGCGCCTTCCCCGCCGCGGCACCACGAGGCGCGTCGGCGCGCCGCGCTGCCGCCGGAGGAACTCGGCGATCGCGTCGGCGCCCTCGGGGGCCAGCGGCACCTCGACGCGCGCCGGCACGGCCGGGTTGGCCTCGTAGAACTGCCCGAGGAACGCCGCCAGGAAAGCGCCGTCGGTGTGGGTGCCGACCCCTTCCCAGTGGAACTCCCGCTTGTCCACGAGCTTGCCGTCGCGGTAAATGAGGACCGCGACCGAGGCGTCGACGCCGTCGCCCTCCATCCCGACGACGTCCACCGAGCCCGAGCCGGCGATCTCCACGTTCTGGCCGAGAGCCAGGCCGTCGAGCGCCCGCAGCAGGTCGCGGTAGCGCGCGGCGCGCTCGAACTCGTCGGTCTCCGCCGCGCGCCACATCTGCGCCTCGAGCCGCGGCCGCAGCTCCTGGTGCCGCCCCTCGAGCAGCAGCGTCACCTCCTCGACGGCCGCCGCGTAGGCCTCCGGCGTCGTCAACCCGGCCACGCACGGCCCGAGGCACGCCCCCATGTCGTGGTAAAGGCAGGGGCGGGGCAGCGAGCCGTCGATCTCGATCGTGCACGTCCGCACCTGCGTGCGGGTGCGGATCAGCTCCATCACCCGCGCCGCCATCCCCTGGCCGAGGTACGGCCCGAAGTAGCTGTGCCCGTCGTCGAGCACGCGGCGGGTGAGCAGGGCGCGCGGCCACGCCTCGCCGGTCGTCAGCTTCAGGTACGGGTACGTCTTGTCGTCGCGCAGCAGGACGTTGAACCGCGGGCGGAAGCGCTTGATCAACCGGTTCTCGAGGATCAGCGCCTCGACCTCGGTGGCGGTGACCACGAACTCGAGGCCCCGGGCGCGGGCGAGCATCCCGACCAGACGCGGCTCGAGCTGGCGCGAGAAGTACGACAGCACGCGCCGGCGCAGGTGCTTGGCCTTGCCGACGTACAGCACCTTCCCCTTCGCGTCGGTGAAGCGGTAGACGCCGGGCGCCTCCGGCGCCTGCCGGGCGCGGTCGAGCAGCGGATGCTCGCTCTCCACGACCCTATTCAACCACGAACCGCGTCCGAGCCGTTCCAACCCCCCGCCGTCAGCGGCGGACAAGCCTGAGCACGACGACCGTGAGGGCCATCAGCAGCAGCACGATCTGCCCGAACCAGCCGACAACCACCAGGCAGCCCCCCGGGGTCTCCTGGGTCACCCCGAACCCGATGTACGTCCCGATCGCCTCGGACGCCCAGATGAACGTCAGGCAGCCGATCTCGCAGAACAGGAACCCGATCACCAGCTCGCCGGAGACGCTCAGCGCCAGCAGCAACGTCAACGCCGCCACCCCGAGCGACGCCGGTTGGAAGCGATCGAGATCCGCCACCGTCCCGCCCCTGCACCTCGACTCAGCGCGGCGCCGCGGTCGTTTCGGCCGCGGCCGGCGGCGCCGTGATCCCCAGGTTGTACGCCATGAACGCGTCGATGTCGGCGGTCTGGGCGATGCGCTTGTCCGTCGGCATGTAGCCGTGGCTCGTCTTGGTCTCGACCCGGATCAGGATCGGGTTGACGCATCCCTGCGCGTGCTGCAACTCGGCGGCGAACTGGTACGAGTGGCTCGGCACGACGCGGTCGTCGTGGTCGGCGGTCGTGATGATCGTCGGCGGGTAGCACGTCCCCTGCTTCACGTTCGCCAGCGGCGAGTACGCGACAAGCCAGCGGAACGCCTTCTCGTCGGAGGAGGTGCCGTACTCGGGCGCCCACAGCGCGCCGCCAGAGAACTTCTGGTAGCGCAGCATGTCCATCACCCCGGCGCCCGCGTACGCCGCGCCGAACAGCTGCGGGTTCTGCGTGATGCTGGCGCCGACGAGCAGGCCGCCGTTCGAGTACCCCATGATGCCGAGCCGCTTCGGGGACGTGTACTTCTCGGCGATCAGGTACTTCGCCGCCCAGGCGAAGTCGTCGAACACGTTCTGCTTGTGACCGAGCATCCCGGCCCGGTGCCACGCCTCGCCGAACTCGCCGCCGCCGCGCAGGTTGGCGACGGCGTAGACGCCCCCGAGCTCCAGCCACGCCGGCAGCCACGGGGCGAACGCCGGCGTGATCGTGATGTCGAAGCCGCCGTAGGCGTAAAGCAGCGTCGGGTTGTTCCCGTCGAGCTTCACGCCCTTCCTGGCGACGATGAACATCGGGATCCTGGTGCCGTCCTTCGAGGGGTAGAACACCTGCGTCTCCTCGTACGGCGACGCGTCAAACGCCACGTCCGGTTTGAAGAACGGCTCGCTCTTGCCGCTCGCGACGTCGTAGCGGAGCACCGAGGCCGGGACGAGGAACGAGGTGAAGCCGTAGTAGATCGTGCTCGAGTCGCGGCGGGCCGAGAGCCCCGCCACCGAGCCCAGCCCGGGCAGCGCCACCACCCCCGCCGGCTTGCCGTCGGTGCCGTACAGCGCCAGCCGGCTGGTCGCGGCGATCTGGACATTGAGCAGGATCCGCCCGTCCGCCATCGTGGCGCCGCGGATCACCCCTTCGCCCTCGGGCACAAGCACGCGCCAACCCGCCGGGTCGGGGTTCGCGAGCGAGGCCGCCACGATCTTCCCCTTCGGCGCCGCGAGCGAGGTCCACAGGAAGAGCGTCGTGCCCTCGTGGCCGACCACCTGGTACATCGCGTCGTTCTTCGTGAACAGCGGCTTGATCGCGCCGCCGATCTCGGGCGACTTCGGGTTGCCGAGGTCGGCGTAGAACAGCTCGTTCTCCGAGGCGGTGCCGTTGCGCAGGTAGATGAACAGGTAGCGGCCGTCGTGGCTCACGGCGCCGTCGATCACCCACTCCGGCAGGTCGGGGCGGGCGTAGATCGGCGTGTCGGCGCTCTGCGGCGAGCCCAGGCGGTGGTAGTAGAGCTTCTGGTCGATCACGCGCTGGCTGATCGCCTTCCCGGCCGGGGCCTCGGGGTAGCGCGAGTAGAAGAACCCCTTGCCGTCCTCGGTCCAAGAGACCCCTGAGAACTTCACCCAGCGGATCACGTCGGGGAGGTCCTTCCCCGTCGCCACGTCACGCACGTGGATCGTCACCCAGTCCGAGCCGCCCTGCGACAGCTCGTAGGCGAGCATCAGGCCGCGCGGCGACGCCTCGTAGCCGAGCAGCGCCACCGAACCGTCGGGCGACAGCGTGTTGGGATCGAGCAGCGCGCGCGGTGCGGCCTTCCCGGGGTCGGCGACGTAGACCACCGACTGGTTCTGCAGCCCCGAGTTGCGGCTGAAGAAGATGCGCCCCCCTTCGACCTGCTCCGGCGTGCTCTCCTTGGCGTAGTTCCACAACTGCCGCAGCCGCTCCTCGAGCCAGGGGCGCACCGGGATCTTCTCCAGGTAGGACGACGTGAGGGCGTTCTCCTCACCGACCCAGCGCTGCAACGCCGGGCTGTTGAGGTTCTCCATCCACTGGTACGGCACCGGCACCTTCGTCCCGAAGTACGTGTCCACGGTCGCGTCGCGCGGCGCCGCCGGGTAGGCGAGCTTGGCCGGCGTCGGCTCCCCGCCCTGCGCGTAGACGGCTGCGACGAGGCTCGAAACGACGACGATCGCGGCGGCAACGGTGCGGCTCTTTCTCATCCCTGCCTCCCGGACCGGAGCGGAAGCGGACTCCGTCTCACGGCCGCCGAGGATACCATCGCCACGCACGCATGACGGCCGCGCCACGACGACGCGGGCGGCCCGCAGGCCGCCCGTGGATGAAGCCATGTTCTTGGATCGCGCCGGCTAGCGCCGGGCCTTGCCGCGGCCTTTCGCCTTCGCTTCCACCTTGGCGCGCGCCGGCGCCGGTCTCCTGGTTGCCTTCCCGGCTACCTTCTTCGCCGCCGGTTTCGCCGCCTTCTTCGCTACCACCGTCGCCCTGGGCTTCGCCGCAGCTTTCGCCTTCGTCGCTGCCTTCGTCTTGGCGGACCCCGAACCCCGGACCCCGGTCCCCGTCTTCTTGGTCTTTGCGGACCCCGAACCCCGAGCCCCGGCCCCCGTCTTCTTGGTCTTCGCGGACCCCGAACCCCGAGCCCCGGACCCCGTCTTCTTGGTCTTCGCGGACCCCTGACCACGGACCACGGACCCCTTCTTCTTGGTCTTTGCGGACCCCGAATCCCGAGCCCCGGTCCCCGTCTTCTTGGTCTTTGCGGACCCCGAACCCCGAGCCCCGGCCCCCGTCTTCTCGCCTCTCGGATGCATCAGCTGCGCCTGCGCCGCGGCCAGGCGCGCGATCGGCACGCGGAACGGCGAGCACGAGACGTAGTCCATCCCGACGATGTGGCAGAACTCGACCGAGGACGGCTCGCCGCCGTGCTCGCCGCAGATCCCGACCTTCAGCTTCGGCCGCGTGGCGCGGCCGCGGTTGATCCCCATCTCGACGAGCTGGCCCACGCCCTCGCGGTCGAGGACCTGGAACGGGTCGGCGGGGAGGAGCTTCTTCTCCAGGTACTCCGGCACGAAGCCGCCGATGTCGTCGCGCGAGAAGCCGAACGACATCTGGGTGAGGTCGTTGGTCCCGAACGAGAAGAACTCGGCCGTGCCCGCGATCCGGTCGGCGGTCAGCGCCGCGCGCGGGATCTCGATCATCGTCCCGTACAGGTGCGGGATCGCCTTGACGCCGTAAGCGGCGCACACCTCGTCGTGGACCCGCTTCGCGATCGCCTTCTGGTCGTCGAGCTCGGCGACGAGGCCGACGACCGGCACCATGATCTCGGGGAACACCCTCTTCCCCTCGCGCGTCAGCTCCAGCGCGGACTCGAAGATGGCGCGGAACTGCATCTCCGAGATCTCGGGGAACGTCACGCCGAGGCGCACGCCGCGGTGCCCCATCATCGGGTTCGACTCGTGCAGGTCGTCGGCGCGCTTGGCCAGCTCGGCGGCGGTGATGCCGAGCGAGGCGGCGAGCTTCTCGCGCTCGTCGTCGCGTGTCGGCACGAACTCGTGCAGCGGCGGGTCGAGCAGGCGGATCGTGACCGGCAGCCCGTCCATGACCGCGAGCGTCGCCTTGATGTCCTTCTTGACGAACGGGTACAGCTCGGCGAGCGCGGCCCGCCGCTCGGCCTGGCTCCCCGAGACGATCATCTTGCGCAGCAGAAACAGCGGCTGCTCCGAGCCCTTGCCGTAGAACATGTGCTCGGTGCGGAACAGCCCGATCCCCTCGGCGCCGAAGCCGCGGGCGTTGGCCGCGTCCTCGGGGGTGTCCGCGTTGGTGCGCACCTTCATCGCGCGGATCGCGTCGGCGAGCGCCATGAACTTGACGAAGCGCGGGTTCTCGGTGGCGTCCACCATCGCCAGCGCGCCGGCGTAGACCAGGCCGCGGGTGCCGTTGAGGGTGATTACGTCCCCCTCGCGGAAGGTGCGGCCGGACGCCAGCATCGTGCGGTTGTGCACGTCGACGGTCACGCCGCCGGCGCCGACGATGCAGCACTTCCCCCAGCCGCGGGCTACAAGGGCCGCGTGCGACGTCATGCCGCCGCGCGCGGTGAGGATCCCGACCGCGGCCCGCATCCCCTCGACGTCCTCGGGGTTGGTCTCCTCGCGCACGAGGATCACCCGCTTGCCCGCCTTCGTCCAGGCGACGGCGTCGGCGGCGGTGAAGACGATCTGCCCCTTGGCGCCGCCGGGACCGGCCGGCAGCCCCTTGGCGATCGCCGCCGCGCCCTTCTCGGCCGCCGGGTCGACGATCGGGTGGAGCAGCTCGTCGAGCTGGGCGGGGGCGAGGCGCATCACCGCCTCCTCCTTCCGGATCAGCCGCTCCTCGAGCATGTCCATGGCCATGTTGAGCGCGGCCGTGCCGGTGCGCTTGCCGGAGCGGCACTGCAGCATCCACAGCCGCCCCTCCTGGATCGTGAACTCGATGTCCTGCATGTCGCGGTAGTGGCGCTCGAGGGTGTCTCGGATCCCGTGCAGCGACGCGTACACCGCCGGCATCGCGGTCTCGAGCGACGGCAGCGCCCGGTTCTGGTCGTTCTTCGTCGCCTCGTTGAGCGGGTTCGGGGTGCGGATCCCCGCGACCACGTCCTCACCCTGGGCGTTGACCAGCCACTCGCCGTAGAACTTGTTCTCGCCGGTGGCCGGGTTGCGGGTGAACGCCACTCCGGTGGCGGAGGTGTCGCCCATGTTGCCGAACACCATCGCCTGCACCGTGACCGCGGTCCCCCACTCGTCGGGGATCCCCTCGATGCGGCGGTAGGAGATGGCGCGCTTGCCGTTCCACGAGGCGAACACGGCGCCGATCCCGCCCCACAGTTGCTCCGCCGGGTCGTCGGGGAACTCGGTCCCGAGCACCTCGCGTACCCGCGTCTTGAACTTCGCGACCAGCTCCTCGAGGTCGGCGGCGGTGAGGTCGGCGTCGGAGGCGCGGCCGCGCGCCTGCTTCATCTCGTGCAGCATGCGGTCGAGCTGCTGCCGGATCCCCTGCCCCTCCGCCGGCTCGATCCCCGCCGCCTTCTCCATCACGACGTCGGAATACATCATGATCAGGCGCCGGTAGGCGTCGTAGACGAAGCGCGGGTTGCCGGTCTTGGCGATCAAGCCCGGGATCGTCGCCGAGCACAGCCCCACGTTGAGGACGGTCTCCATCATCCCCGGCATCGACTTGCGCGCTCCGGAGCGGACCGAGACCAGCAGCGGGTTCTTGGCGTCCCCGAACTTCGCCCCCATCACCTTCTCGACCCGCGCGAGCGCCTGCTGGACCTCGGCGCGCAGCGCCTTCGGGTACGAGCGGCCGTGCTCGTAGTAGTAGGTGCACAGCTCCGTCGTGATGGTGAAGCCGGCCGGCACCGGGATGCCGAGGTTCGCCATCTCGGCGAGGTTGGCGCCTTTTCCGCCGAGCAGGTTCTTCATGTCGGCGCGGCCGTCCGCCTTGCCGCCGCCGAAGGAGTAGACCATTTTCGTCGTCTTCGTCGTCTTCGTCGTCTTCGTTCTCGTCGCCACGATCACCCTCCCGAACCAGGGGCGGGTCACGCCCGCCCGCGGGCCGCGCGATCCGCGGCCCGGCCGTCCCAACCGCTCACTGAGCCGAAAGCCTGGACACGTCGGCCAGGCGCAGGAACAGCGTCTCGACGCGGGCCAGCAGCGCCAGCCGCGCCGCGCGCAGCTCCTCGTCGTCGCAGATCACGAGCACGTCGGTGAAGAACGAGTCGAGCGGCGCCGCCAGGCCCGCGAGGGCGCGCAGCCCGGCCGCGTGATCGCCGCGCCCGCCCGAGCGCTGCACCTCTTTCTCGGCCTTCTGCACGGCCGCCAGCAGCTCGCGCTCGGCTTTCTCCCGCAACAGCTCGGCGGCGAACCGTCCGGCGCCGCCCTTGGCCACCATGTTGCGGACGCGCTTGAACGCCACCGCGAGCGCGGCGAACGCCTCCTCGCCGCGCACCGCCTCGAGCGCGCGGGCGCGGGCCACGTCGTCCGGGACGACGCCCCAGCGCGCTGCCAGCACCGCGTCGGCGACCTCGGGTTTCACGCCCGCGGCCGCCGTGAGGTAGTGGCGCACCCGCTCGCGCACGAACTCGCGCAGGGCGGTCGTCGCGGCGTCGTCGCCGCCGCGCCTCGCCACGGCCGCGGCGGCCGCCGCCTGCAGGTCGCACGCGAGCGGCGCCTCGGCGCAGATCCGCACGACCGCGAGCGCCGCACGCCGCAGCGCAAACGGGTCCTTGCTCCCCGAGGGCACCTCGCCGGCGGCGAACAGGCCGGCGAGCGTGTCGAGCCGGTCGGCGACACCCACGATCGCCGCCACCGGGCCGCGCGGCAGCGCACCGTCGAGGCCCGCCGGCGTGTACTGGTCGTACACCGCCTGCCACACCGCCTCGTGCTCGCCGTCGAGGCGCGCGTAGATGCCGCCGACGACCCCCTGCAGCTCGGCGAACTCGCCGACCATCGCGGTCACCAGGTCGGCCTTCGCCAGCTCGCAGGCGCGCCGCAGCGCGTCGCCGTCCACGGCCGTCCCGGCGGTCGCGGCGAGCTCGGCCGCGAGGCCGGCGACCAGTTCGCTCTTGCGCGCGAACGTGCCGAGCTTCTGGTGCACGAGCACCTTCTCGAGCGCCGGCCGACGCCCGGCGAGCGGCGCCTTGCGGTCCTGCTCGAAAAAGAAGGCGGCGTCGGTCAGGCGCGCGCCGGCGACCCACTCGTTGCCGCGCCGGATCAGCCCTTGCGGGTCCGAGGCGCGGTCGCAGACCGCCAGGAAGTACGGCGCGACCTTCCCGGCGCGCGTGAGCACCAGGCACTTCTGGTGGTGGCGCAGCGTCGTGACGAGCACCTCTTCCGGCAGCTGCAGGAACCGCTCCGCGATCTCTCCGCGCAGCACCCCGGGGTGCTCGACGAGCTCGACGAGCTCGGCAAGCAGTTCGGGATCGGGTCGGATCTCACAACCCACCTCGGTCGCCAGATGGTGGGCGGCCGCTTCGAGCGTGGTCCGCCGCGCCTCGGGGTCGACCTCGACGCCAGCGGCGCGCAGCCGCTCGGCGTAGGCGGGAAAACCCGCCGCGCCCTCGAGCTCGAGGCGCGCCGGCGCCATCGCGCGGTGGCCGAACGTCCCCGTCGAGGCGGCGACGCCGAACAGCTCCACCGGCACCGGCGTCGTGAGCTTCCCGCTCCCGAACAGCGCGAGGACGTTGTGCAGCGGCCGCACGAAGGCGTGCTCGCCCTTCCCCCAGCGCATCGTCTTGGGGAAGTGGAGCGCGCGCACGACCCGCTCGGTGATCTCGGCGAGCACCTCGGGGACGGGCCGCCCGGGCAGCCGCTTGGTGGCGGCGATGACGTCGCCCTTGGCTCCCTTGACGACGCGCAGCGCGTCCACGCCGACGCCCTGTCCCTTGGCGAACCCGATCGCGGCCGGCGTCGGCGACCCGTCGGCGGTGAAGGCGGCCTTGACGGACGGCCCCGTCACCTCCTCCTCGCGGTCCGGCTGCAGCTCGGGGAGTCCGGCGACGTGGACCACCAGGCGGCGGACGGTCGAGTAGACGCTCACCGACGCGACGGCGAGCGCCGCGCCCGCGAGCTCGGCGTCGAAGGAGGCGCGCAGCTCGGCGCGCGCGCCCGGGAGGGCGTTGGCGGGGATCTCCTCGCACAGCAGCTCGAGCAGGTACTCGGCGCTCATCGCGACCCGCCCTTGGGGGCCTTCCCCGCCGAAGCCCCGTTGGCCTTGCCGTTGCCGTTGACCCGGCCGAGCGGGAACCCAAGCCGTTCGCGTTGCTCGACGTACGCGCGGGCGCAGCGGACGGCGATCTTGCGCACCCGCCCGATCAGCGCCACGCGCTCGGTCACGGCCACCGCGCCGCGCGCGTCCATCAGGTTGAA
>JAKAFI010000067.1 GCA_021818005.1 Acidobacteriota bacterium
CAACCACCTCGACACCGACGCTGACCCCGACCTGGACGCCGACGGTCGGCCCGACGCCCACGTGGACGCCGACCCAAATGGTGACGCCGGTACCGACCGCGACGTGGACACCGACGGCAAGACCGACGCCTACCCAGTCGGCGCTGGTCGCGGCGTTCGCCGTCTCCTCGATGGCCCCGGTGACGGGTCGCCCGGTGCAATTCACCGACACCTCGAGCGGCGCGCCGCGCTCGTGGCAGTGGACCTTCGGCGACGGTACCTTCTCGACCGATCGCAACCCGGCGCACACCTATGCGCTGCGCGGCACGTACAACGTCACGTTGCGGGTCGGTGATGGCACTTCGACGGCGCAGATCAGCCGCGCGGTCACGGTCGGCGCCCGCGCCCGCCGTCACCTCTAGGAGAAGAAGGAAGAGGGTAGAGGGAAAAGGGAAGAGGGAAGGCAGAGACGAGACGCCTCGTCGCTCCTCTTCCTTCTCACTTTTTCCCTCTCACCTCCCCGAGCACGGCCAGGGATGATGGAAGAAGGAAGCGGGTAGAGGGTAGATGGAAGAGGGAAGGCAGAGACAAGGCGTCTTGCCGTCCCTTTTCCCTTTTCCTTCTCCCCTCTTACCTTCTCCCTGCACTCCTCATGGGTCGGCGCGAGTTCCCCTACTTCTTCGCCCGCAGGACGTTGAGGGCGCTACCAGCTCTAAACCACTTGATCTGGTCGGCGTTGAACGTGTGCTTGCAGGCGAACTCGTCGCGGCCGCCATCGGCGTGGTGCACCACGACCTTGACCGGCTGCCCCGGCGCTAGCCCCGCGAGGCCGACGATGCTGACCCGGTCGCCCTCGCGGATCTTCTCGTAGTCGGCGGGATCTGCGAACGTGAGCGGCAGCAGCCCCTGCTTCTTGAGGTTGGTCTCGTGGATGCGCGCAAACGAGCGCGCGATCACCGCGGCGCCGCCGAGGTGGCGCGGCTCCATCGCCGCGTGCTCGCGGGAGCTGCCCTCGCCGTAGTTCTCGTCGCCGATCGCGACCCAGCGCATCCCGCGCCCCTTGAGGTCGCGCGCGATCTTGGAGAACTCCATCACCTCGCCGGTGAGCGGGTGCTTCCCCTTGCCGGCCTCGCCGGAGAACGCGTTGATCGCGCCGGAGAACATGTTGTTGGCGATGTTGTCGAGGTGGCCGCGGTACTTGAGCCAGACGCCGGCGGGCGAGATGTGGTCGGTGGTGCACTTCCCCTTCGCCTTGAGGATCACCGGCAGCTCGGCGTAGTCCTTGCCGTCCCACGCCGGGAACGGCTGCAGCAACTGCAGCCGGTCGGAGCCCTCGCGCACCTGCACCGCAACCGACGCCGCGGTGGCCGGCGGGGCCACGTACCCCTCGGCCTTGAAGACGAAGCCGCTCGGCGGCACCTCGGGGGCCGGCGGCGGCGGGGCCAGGCGTACCTTGCGCCCGTCGACCGCGATCTCGTCGGCGATCGGGTTGACGTCGAGCGCACCCGCCACCGAGTAGGCGACCACGACCTCGGGCGAGGCGATGAACGAGAGCGTCGCCGGGTTGCCGTCGTTGCGCGCCGGGAAGTTGCGGTTGAACGAGTTGACGATCGCGTTCGGCGTCCCCTTCGGCGAGTCGTCGCGCTGCCACTGGCCGATGCACGGCCCGCACGCGTTGGCGAGCACGGTGGCGCCGAACTCGTTGAACACCGACAGCAGCCCATCGCGCTCGATCGTCGCGTACACCTGCTCGGACCCCGGCGTGATCAGCAGCGGCACGCGCGCCTTGAACCCGGCCGCGAGCGCCTGACGCGCCACCGCGGCGGCGCGGGTGATGTCCTCGTACGACGAGTTCGTGCACGAGCCGACGAGGGCGGCGGAGAGCTTCGCCGGGTAGCCGTTCTCGCGCACCGCCGCCGGCACCTTGGAGAGCGGCCGCGCGAGGTCCGGGGTGTGCGGCCCGTTGAGGTGTGGCTCGAGCGCCGAGAGGTCGATGCGCACGACGCGGTGGAAGTACTTCTCCGGGGCCGCCTCCACCTCCGGGTCCGCGGTGAGGAGGTCGCGGTTGGCGCCGGCGAGGTCGGCGATGGCGCCGCGACGCGTGGCGCGCAGGTACGTCTCCATGCGCGCGTCGTACGGGAACACCGACGTGGTGGCGCCGTGCTCGGCGCCCATGTTGGTGATCGTGGCCTTGCCGGTGCACGCGATCGACGCGCAGCCCGGGCCGAAGAACTCGACCACGGCGTTGGTCCCGCCCTTGACGGTGAGGATGTCGAGCAGCTTGAGGATCACGTCCTTCGGCGCCGCCCACCCCGACAGCTTCCCGGTCAGCTCGACGCCGATCAGCTTCGGCTGCAGCACCTCCCAGGGGAAGCCCGACATCACGTCCACCGCGTCGGCGCCGCCGACGCCGGAGGCGAACATGCCGAGGCCGCCCGCGTTGGGGGTGTGCGAGTCGGTGCCGATCATCATCCCGCCGGGGAACGCGTAGTTCTCCAGCACGACCTGGTGGATGATCCCCGAGCCCGGCTTCCAGAAGCCGATGCCGTAGCGGGCCGACGCCGACTCGAGGAACGCGTAGACCTCCTTGTTCGTCTCGACCGCGCGCGCCACGTCGGCCGCCGCGCCCGAGCGCGCGAGGATGAGGTGGTCGCAGTGCACCGTGGTCGGGACGGCGGTGCGGTCCATCCCGGCGAGCATGAACTGCAACAGCGCCATCTGCGCGGTGGCGTCCTGCATCGCGACGCGGTCCGGAGCCAGCTCGAGGTACGCCTTGCCGGGGTCGAGCTCGGCGTGCTCGGGGTCGGCGAGGTGACCGAACAACACCTTCTCGGCCAGCGTCAAAGGCCGCCCCAGCCGGCGGCGCACCGTCTCGAGACGGGCCCGCGTCCGGGTGTACACGGCGTTGACGAACTCAGGAGTGCTCTCGATCGCAGCCATCGCTTCTCCCCCTGCGGCGGACTGTTGCGGCGGCCCGCCGCGCTCGCGGTGGGAAGTATAGAACGGCGGACGGCCGCGGGCGAGACGCCTATACTCGCGCGCGCCGGCGCACCCGCTCGGACGCGATCGCGAACCCGGGCCCGGGTCCGTGCGTTGAAGCCAGTGGAGGTGCCCATGCGTCGCGTCGCCATCGCCGCCGCCCTGACCGTGCTCGCGGCCAGCACGGCCTGCACCCGCGTCCGGACCCCGCTCGCGGTCCACGAGAGCCGCACGTTCCCGGCGGCGCCGGACAAGCTCGTCCACCTCGACGTCGGCTCGCTCGACGTCCACGTCAAGGTCGCCGACGTGCCCGCCATCACCGCGACGCTCGACCTCGACGCGCGCTCGTCGTCGCGCGGCGCCGCGGCGCGCTGGATCGCCAACCACACACCGGTCTTCGAGGACTCGGCGGCGGAGCTTTCGGTCCGCCTGCCGTCACGCCACGGCGGGATCTTCCTCATCGGCTACCTGAACGGCCGGGCCCGCCTCGACCTCGAGGTGCCGCCGGCGTGCCGGCTCGAGCTTCGCACCTCCTCGGGCGACGTCGACCTCGAAGGTGGCGCGCCCGTGGCCGGGACGGTCCGGGTCACGACCTCCTCCGGCGACGTGAGCGTCGCGGGAGGGGCGCGCGAGCTGATCGCGCGGACCTCGTCCGGGGACGTTCGCGTCACCCGGCAGCCGCTCGCCGCGCTCGAGGCGGACACCTCCTCCGGCAACGTCACGCTCGAGTCGGGGGCGGGGCGGGCTCTCGTGGACACGTCCTCCGGCGACATCCGCCTGGAGTCGCTGGCCGGCGACCTCTCCGCCACCGCCTCCTCGGGGGACGTCTCGGCGAGCTGGGAGCGCCTTGCCGCCGGGGCGAGCGTGCGCGTCCATACCTCGTCGGGCGACGTCCGCCTCCGGCTCCCCGCCGGGACGGCGCTCGCCGGGGAGGCCGCCACCACCAGCGGCTCGCTTCGTTCCGACTTCGCCGGTACTCGGGACCGCCGTGGCCACCGCATCGAGTTCAGCGCCGCGACGGCCGCCGTCACGATCGACGCCCGCACGGCCTCCGGCGACCTGACGGTGCGCGCCCACCCGTAGGCCGCCCCGGTCGCCACACCGAGGCCGGGGTCGTGCAAGGCCGTGCGCTCGCATCCGGAAGACCGGACGCACGCGGGGTAGCTTGTCCAGAAATTCGAATATAATCCGGCACGATGGACACCCAGCGGGTACCCGCGCCGGTGTTGGCGGACTCCGGCACCTTCGTCCTGCCGCGCCGCGGCTGGCTGAAGCTGCACGAGCACCGCTGGCGCAGCCTCGGTCTCCTCCTCGTCGGGGTCATCGCCACAGTGGCCGGTCTGGTCGGCGCCGTCCGCAGGGTGGACGAGTTCCAACGCCTCGACTTCCGCGCATCGCGCGGCTCCGAGGGGTACCTCGTCCTCAGCGTCGGTCTGCGCAGCGGCGCGGCCCGCGCCGGTCTGGTCCCGGGCGACGTGATCGTCGGCCTCGACGGGGCGCCCACGGCCACGATCCACGACCTCGAGCCTGCGCTGTACGCGCGCCGCGTTTCGACGCTGTCGGTGCTGCGCGGCGGCCACGTGCGCGACGTCAAGTACTACCCTCCCCCGGCGCACGTCGACGTCCGCTACCTGCTGGTGGCGTTCGCCGCGATGTTCACGCTCGCGATCGCGGCGATCGTCTACCTCGGCCACCCGACGCCGCAGGCCGGCCGCTTCCTCGCCCTGGCCGAGGCGCTGTTCGTGGCCGTCGTGATCCCGTTCCCGCGGGAGAACACGGCGTCCTGGCAACTGCTCCTGCTGGTCCGCGACTTCGGTCGCCTCGCGTTGCCGCCGCTGCTGGTCGTCTTCTTCGCCAGCTTCCCCGACCGCATCAGGCGCTTCTCCTGGCTGTGGGCGGCGGCGGTCCCCTCGCTCGCCGTCGCCTCGCTGCGTACCGGTCTGGCGACCGGCCTGATTCCGCCGGTGGTCGGGGACGTGCTCGTCGCCGACGCGCTCGACCACGCGACCGCGGCGCTCGCGGTGCTCGGCGTGCTGGCGGCCGCAGCGCTGTCGGTGCGCACCTACATCACCAGCCGCGGCGACCCGACGCGCCGGCGACAGGTCGAGTGGGTGGCGCTCGGCGCCGCCGCCGGGTTCACGCCGTACCTGCTGCTCTCGCTGATCCCGCAGTGGGCCGGCGCCGAGCTCGAGGTGCTGACCTGGATCTCATTGCTTCCGCTCGCCCTCGTCCCCCTCGGGGTGGCCTCCTCGCTGCTCGAGTTCCGCCTCTGGGACCTCGAGGACATCGCCCGGCAGGTGATGGCGACCGGCGTCGCCGTGCTCCTCGGCGGCGTGAGCTTCGCGTTCCTCAACTACGCCGTGACCCAGTTCGGCTTCCGCCTCGGGAACTGGCGCAACCTCGTCGCGGTCGCGGGCGGCGTGTTGCTCGCCACCCTCACCGTGCCGGCCCGGCGCTTCCTGCTCGAGGGGATGGAGCACCTGCAGTACCGCGAGCGTCTGGCGGCGCGGCGCGCGCTCACGACGTTCGCCGAGGAGGCGGTCGCCCACCGCGACCCCGAGACGCTGCTGCAGCGGCTGGCGCAGCTGCTGCGCGACGCCCTCGCGGTCGACCAGGTCGTGACCTACCTGGCGCTCGGCGGCCGCCTGTACCCCTCGGACGCGAGCCAGGACTGGCCGGAGCTCGCGGTCGAGGACTTGGCGGAGCCGTTCCCGGCGCCGGCCGAGGCCGCGCTGGCGGTGCGCGGCCTGTGGCACCGCTTTCCGGTCGAGCGCGACGGGCGGGTGATCGGGCTCGTCTACTGCGGCCGGCGCCACGGCGGGATGCCGCTCGGCCACGGCGAGCGCCGCCTGGTCGGAGCGCTCACCGCGCAGGCCGCCCTCGCGCTCGAGAACACGCTGCTGATGGCGAACCTGCGCCGGCAGGTGGAGGAGCACCGGCTGCTCGAGGGCTACCTCGAGCGCATCTTCCAGTTCTCCGCGGCGGCGCTGCTGATCTGCGACGACTCGGGGCGGGTGCTGCGCGCCAACGAGCGCGCGGGGACGCTGCTGCGGCGCGAGCCGGGCGCGCTCGTCGGCGAGCGCCTGCACGCGCTCGTCGAGCTGCGTCCGGAGTGGGCCTCGGCGCTGCCGACCGACCTCGCCGGCGTCCAGGTGCGGTTCGCGACCGGCGACGGCTGGCACACCGGGCTGCTCTCCACCTCGGCGCTCGAGGTCGAACCGGGGCGGTTCGACGGCCGCGTCGTCGCGCTCGACGACATCACCGAGCAGCTCAACCTCGAACAGCGCCTCTTCGAGCAGGAGCGGCTCGCCTCGCTCGGACGGCTCGCGGCCGGCCTCGCCCACGAGGTCAACACGCCGGTCACCGGGATCGCGAGCTACGCCCAACTGCTGCACGAGCTCACGCCGGCGACGGACCCGCGCGCACCGCTGGCGGCCAAGCTCGAGGAGCAGGCGTTTCGCGTGTCGCGCATCGTCACCAACCTGCTCGAGCTCGCCCGGCCGTCGGGGTTCGAGCGCCAGCTCGTGGACCTCTCGGTCCTCGCCCGCGACGAGGTCAACCAGATGAAGGCCGACGCCGGCCACGGGGACGTCACGCTCGAGCTGCAACCGGCCGAGGACGCCGTCGCCAACGTCAATCGGGTCCAGTTCGAGCTCGTCGTCCACAACCTGGTGCGCAACGCGATCCAGGCGGCCGGCCGCGGCGGGCGGGTGGAGGTGCTTCTCGGCCGCGACCGCGGTTCGGTGTGGCTCGAAGTCCGCGACAGCGGCCCCGGCGTCCCCGAGGAGCTGCGCGAGAAGATCTTCGAGCCGTTCGTCACGACTCGGCAGGGGCGCGGCGGCACCGGCCTCGGGCTCGCCATCACGCGCGACATCGTGGTCGCGCACGGCGGCACGATCCGGGCCCTGACACCCGAGACGGGCGGCACCGCGATGCGCGTCGAGGTGCCGGCCCAACAGGAGAACGCATGAGGATCCTGATCATCGACGACGAACCGGTGCTGCAGGACGTGCTCTCCACCCTGCTCCGCCGCGAGGGTTTCCAGGTCGTGCAGGCGAGCACCGCCGCCGAGGGGTTGCGGCAGGCCGAGGACGGCGAGGTGGACCTCGTCCTCCTCGACCTCATGCTCCCCGACCGGCCGGGCCTCGAGGTGCTCAAGGAGATCAAGGGCCGCGACCCGGAGGCCGTCGTGGTGGTCATCACCGCCTACTCCTCGGTCGAGACGGCGATCGCCGCGATGCGCGAGGGGGCGTTCCACTACATCTCCAAGCCGTTCAAGAACCAGGAGGTCGTGCTCACGGTACGCAAGGGGCTCGAGCAGCGCCGCTTGCGGACGGAGAACCGCGACCTGCGCCAACGCCTCGAAGGCCTCGGCACGCTGGTGTGGCGGTCGCAGGTGATGGAGCGGGTGATCGCTCTCGTGCGCCGGGCGGCCCCGTCGCGTTCCAACATCCTGCTTACCGGCGAGTCGGGGACGGGCAAGGAGCTGCTCGCGCGCGCGGTCCACCAGCTCTCGCCGCGGACCGACGGCCCGTTCGTCGTCGTCAACACCGGCTCGGTTCCCACCGAGCTGCTCGAGTCCACCCTGTTCGGCCACATCCGCGGCGCGTTCACCGGCGCGGTGGCGAACCGGCGCGGGCTGTTCGAAGTCGCCGATTCGGGCACGATCTTCCTCGACGAGATCGGGACGATCACGCCTCCAACCCAGGCCAAACTGCTGCGCGTCATCCAGGAGCGCGAGTTCATCCCGGTCGGCGGCGAGCAAACCGTGAAGGTCGACGTGCGCATCATCGCCGCCACCAACGCCGACCTCCCCAAGATGGTCGCCGAAGGCTCGTTCCGCGAGGACCTCTTCTACCGCCTCAACGTGATCACGATCGAGCTGCCGCCGCTGCGCGCCCGTCCGGACGACATCCCGGCGCTCGTCAACCACTTCCTGCGGCGTTTCGCGGAGGAGAACGAGAAGCCGTCGCTCGCGCTCACGCCGCGGGCGCTCGACGTGATGATGGGCTACCACTGGCCGGGGAACGTGCGCCAGCTCGAGAACGTCATCGAGCGCGCCGTCGTCCTTTGCCCCGGCGACGTCATCGACGCTGACCTGCTCCCGCGCGAGGTGCTCACCCCGCAGGCCGGCCCGGCTCCGCACCTCCCCGCCGACGGCGTCGACCTCAAGGACGCGGTCAACGCCTACACCCGTGCCCTGATCGAGGCGTCGCTCGCCCGCTGCGGCGGCGTGCAGCGGCGCGCCGCGCAGATGCTGCGCGTGCGCCCGTCCACGCTCAACGAGATGATCCGCCGCCTCGGCATATCCGCGACGGAGGAGTGAGGGTCGCGGAAGACCGTGGTCCGTGGTCCGTGGACCGTGGTCCGAAAAGACCGGGGCTCGGGGATCGGGGATCGGGGATCGAAAGACGGAGAACCGGCGAGCTCCCGGCCCCTACTTCTTCCCCGGTGGCTTCGCCGCCGGTGAAGGTGACGGTGCGGGGGTCGGCTGCGGCTTCGTGAGCGCGGCGGGGTCCGCGAGCACGGCGGCCACCTTCGCAGCGTTCACGCCGAGGCCGCCGGTCCGGCCGGCGACGATCGCGACGTCCTCGGCGGGCGTGGGCCCGGCGTAGAACGCGGCGTCGTCCGAGAAACCGGCGCCCGAGAGCTTGACCCGGCCGAGCGGGGCGCCGGCCGGCTGCGGCAGGTCGAACGCCTCAACCTCGAGATCGCCGAGCGCCGTCAGGCGACGGCTGACCGCGTCGGCGTCGGCGTCGGCCGCGCCGGCCTTCCACAGCCCCTTCACGCGCTGCACCGCCGCCTTGGCGCCGCCGGACTCGATGGTGAGCGAGTCGACGCCCCAGCTGTCGAACCCGAGCAGCTTCTTCGACCGCCACCCCTGCCACGGCCCGCCGAGGTGGGAGATCGTCTTCGCCTCGAGCCAGAACACGCGGTCGCCGCGCTCGCACGCGACCTGCTTCCCGTCCTTTGCGTCGCGCTCGTTGCCGAACGCGAGCGTGATCGGCGCCGCCTTGGCGTCGCGCTTGACGATCGTCAGCGAGTAGCGGGAGGGCGCCAGGCCGAGCGCCTTGAGGTCGGGCGCGTTGTCCACGAACTCCTTGATCCGCGCTCCGGAGACGTCGCCGATCAGCGCCTCGGCGCGGTCGCGGTCCGCGAGGTCGGACACCGGCGCCGTGATCGTCCACACCGAGCCGGCGTGCGCGAGCGCGAGCCGCCCGTCCGGCGACACGATCGTGAGCGAGGCGACGTCCGGCGAGTAGAGCTGCGCCAGCTCGTCCGAGCGCCAGCCCGAGAGGTCCTTGTCGAGATCGGAGGCGACGTAGGCGCTCACGAGGTACACCTTGCCGTCGCCGGTCTCGGCGGCGCGCTCCTCGCCGAGCGGCAGCTGGGTGCCGAGCCTGAGGCTGTAGCTCTTGCCTGCCTCGTCCTCGACCGTGACCGCGAGCGGCGGCTTGTCGAGGCCGTACTCGGCGAGCTTGACGTCGCCGGCCGCGAAGGTGCGATCGGCCTTGAGGCCGGTGAGCGAGTACAGGAGGCTCGTCACCGCGCCCTGGTTGGCCTGGTCGGCGAGCGGGGCCTTGAGCGACCACACGCCGCCCGCCTTGACCAGCTCGAAACGCCCGTGGGAGTTCGTGACGACCACCTTGTTCACCTTGGCCTGGTCGAACGTCGGGAACAACTTGCCCGCCCTCGCCTCGAGCTGGTCGGTGGTCGGCTGGTGGCGCTCGACCAGTCCGATGTACGCCCCCAGGCCGACGACCACCAGCGCCAGCGCGATCAACCGTCCGGTCTTCATCGCCGCCCCCTAGCGCCGCCGGCGCCACCACACCGCGACGCCGAGCGCGATCGCGCACGCCGGCAGCAGGATCAGCGAGATCAGCAGCACGTGGCTCATCTGCGTCTCCGAGAGGAAGAGCTGCACCTGCTCCGGAGAGCGCGGGGCGATGCCGAGGGCCTGCTCCTGGTTGGCGAGCCAGTTGACGGCGTTGAGCACCAGGTTGGAGTTGCCCGCGTTGGCGAGGTACTGGTTGCTGGCGAACGCCGAGTTCCCGAAGACGACGAGGCGCCAGCCGTGCTCCTTGTCCTTCTCCGACTGGGCAGCGACGCCGAGCGGCACCGGGCCCGGCACGTCGCCCGGGGCCTTCTTGATCTCGAGCTGACCGGTGGCGTTGGCCTTGAGGTCGCGCTGCCCCCACCCCTTGTCCGAGGTCGTGAGCAGGATCGAGGACGTCGCCCCCGGCGCGGCCACGGTGGTCACCGAACGGGCGATCGGGAACAACACCGCGAGGCCCTGCATCCCGTCGACCACGGGGTGGGAGCGGAACTGGTCGACGTACACGGCAGCCAGCGAGAAGAACGGCAGCTGCTTGCTGGGATCGACCACGAGGTCGTTGTCGACCTCGACGCCGTACCCCTTGAGCAGCGCCTCCAGGCCGGAGGACTGGGCGCGGTCGCCGAGCACCGGGTCGAGCATGACGAGCGCCCGGCCGCCCTTGTCGAGGTACGCCTTGAGCGCGGCCTTCTCGGGGTCGGTGAACGGCGCCTTCGGCCCCGCGATCACCAGCAGGTCGCAGTCGGCCGGCACGGCTCCCGCGAGCAGGGTGGTCTTCTCCACGTCGTAGTTGTCGCGCTTGATCGCGTCCTTGAGCTGCGAGTAGCCGGACCCGTCCGCGGCGTCGGGATCGTGCTCGCCGTGGCCGGTGACGAAGTAGACCTTCGGGACCTTCGGGTTGACGACCGCGAGGATCGCCGCGGTGAACTGCTCCTCGCCCTTGAACCCCTTCAGCTTCGGCGCCTGCCCCATCTGCATGCCGGAGTAGTCGTACTCGGCGAGCTGGTCGGAGGTGACGTACTTCTTGCGCCCGCCGGAGGCGAACACCACCGTGTTGGCGGTGGACACGCCGAACTCCTGCGCCAGCGTCTTGGTGCGCAGCGGGTCGCGCTCGGGGTCGATGTACTCGACCTTGATCCTCGGCGACGCCGCCTGGTAGCGGTCGAGCAGCTCCTTGGTCTCGGAGAACAGCGGCGTCGACGGCGTCATCAGCACCACGACGCGGACGTCGGCGTGCAGTCCCTTGAGGATGTTCAGGCTCTTCGCCGACAGCGTGTACAGCTTCGAGGAGGTCCAGTCGCCGCGCGAGTAGTGGCGATAGCCGAGCCAGTTCACCATCGCGACGAGCGCCACCGCGAGCACGACGGCGGCGGTGGAGGAGGCGGCGAAGACGGTCCGTCGTCTCATCGCTCACCTCCCCTTGCTGGCTTCCAGCGCCCTGGTGGCGAGGAAGAGGAAGAGCCCGGTGAGGCTCAGGCTGTAGACGATGTGGCGGGTGTCGACGATGCCGCGCGCGAAGTCGTCCATGTGGTTCCACAGGTTCATGTACCCGAGCGCTCCCTTCAGCGCCGCGCCGGTGGCGATGTTCTGCACCAGGCCGATCGAGAACACCACGACCAGCACCGCGAACGCCAGGATCGCGGCGATGATCTGGTTGCGCACCAGCGCGGAGGTGAACGTCCCGACCGAGAGGAAGAGCAGGCCGAGGACCGCGATCCCGAGGTAGCCGGCCCACACCGGACCGAAGTCGATCTTGGTGTGGCTCGCGAGGATCCAGACGTAGACCCAGGTCGGCAGCCAGAGGAACATGTAGAACACGAACGCCGCGATGAACTTCCCGGCGACGACCTGGCCCTCGCTCAGCGGCGAGGTGAGCAACACCTCGAGCGTCCCGCTGCGCCGCTCCTCGGCGAGCAGGCGCATCGTGATCACCGGCACGACGAACAGCAGGAAAAGCCAGAAGAAGATCGTGCCGCCGAACATCAGCTTGAGCGGCGCCATCGCCTGCGTGCGCGGGTCGTTGAGGAAGGCGACGATCAGGTAGAAGACGTACCCGTTGATGAACAGGAACGCGGTCAGCACCACGTAGGCGAGCGGCGAGGAGAAGTACGCCAGCAGCTCGCGCTCGACGAGGGCGAGGAGCTTACGC
>JAKAFI010000386.1 GCA_021818005.1 Acidobacteriota bacterium
GCCGCGGCGCGGCGCGTGTTCGGCGTCCCCGCGGCCCGCTTCCAGGGCCCGACGTGGCTCGCTCCGGCGGGGCGGCCCGGGGCAGCGGCGCCCGGCTGAGCCGCGCTACACCCGCTCGAAGGCGAGGCGGCGGACCGGGCGCCCCTCGCGGGCGTACTTGACCTCGAAGTTCGTCGCCGGGAGCTCGGCGAACGCCGCCTCGAGCGCGACCGGCCGCAGTCGCGGCTCGGCCGCGAGCGCGGCCGCGATCACCTCCCCATACCCCTCGTGGTCGGTCTTGATCCGCAGCAACCCACCGGGCGCGAGCACCTCCGCCAGGCGCGCGACGTTCTCCGCCCGGAAAAAGCGGCGCTTGTGGTGGCGCTTCTTCGGCCACGGGTCGGGAAAGTAGACGTGCACCGCGGCCGTCGAGGACGGCGTCAGGCAGCGGAAGAGGAGGTCCTCCGCGGTCGTGTGCACGAAGCGCACGTTGCCGACGCCGGCCCGGGCGGCGCGGCGTGCCGCCATCTCCAGGTAGATGCGGGCGCGCTCGACGGCGACCAGGCCGATGCCGGGGTGCGCCGCCGCCCACTCCAGCGCGAACCTCCCCTTGCCGGCGCCGAGCTCGACCTCGATCGGACGCGCAGAGCCGAACAGCGCGCTGGTCTCGAACGGCACGCTCGCGCGGGCCAGGTCGAGGATCGGGTCGGGGGCGTCCACCGCCGCGCTCAACCCTCGGAGAGGTCCACGGCGTCGATGTCCTCGTCGCCGAAGACGATGCCGACCGAGCGCGCGGCCTGCACGAGCTGGCAGCTCGGGTCCACGCGCTTGACCCGTCCGATCGCCTCGCAGATCGGCACCGACACGATCTCGTCGTTGTGCAGCGCAACCATCCGGCCGAACTCGCCGGCGACCGCCAACCGCGCCGCCTCGACCCCGAAGCGCGTGGCGAGGATCCGGTCCGTCGGCACCGGCGTGCCGCCGCGCTGGATGTGGCCGAGGACGGTGGCGCGGATCTCGTAGCCGCCGCGCGCCTCGATCTCGCGCGCGATCTGGTACGAGATCCCGCCCAGCCGCTTCCAGCCGGTGACCGCGTCCTCGCCGGCGAACACCTGGTTGCCGCCCACCGGCGCAGCGCCCTCGGCGACGACGACCACCGAGAACGGCCGGCCGCGGCGCTCGCGCGCGCGGAACTTGGCGATCAGCGCCTCGAACGTGAACGGGATCTCGGGGATGAGGACGACGTCGCCGCCGCCGGCGAGCCCGGCGTGGAGCGCGATCCAGCCGGAGTCGCGGCCCATCACCTCGAGCAGCATCACCCGGTGATGGCTCTCGGCCGTGCTGTGCAGCCTGTCGAGCGCCCACGTCGCCGTCTCGCGCGCGGTCGCGAACCCGAACGTGTACTCCGTCGCGAACAGGTCGTTGTCGATCGTCTTCGGCACGCCCACGACCGGGATCCCGAGCTCGCGCCAGAAGCGCTCGGCGATCGACAGCGAGCCGTCGCCGCCGATCACGACGAGCGCGTCCAGGCCGAGCTTCTCGAAGTTCTTCTTGACCATGGCCGACGCGTCCACCAGCTCCTCGACCCCGTCGGGGCGCCGAAACGCGTAGCGGAACGGGTTGCCGCGGTTGCTCGTCCCGAGCATCGTGCCGCCGCGCACGAGCAGGCCGGAGACGTCCGCGAGCGCCAGCTCGCGCGCCTTCATCTCGACGAGGCCGATGAACCCGTCCGAGATCCCGATCACCGAGACGCCGTGCGCGATCCTGCACGACCGCACCACCGCCCGGATCACCGCATTGAGACCGGGCGCGTCCCCGCCCCCGGTCAGGACTCCGATCCTCCGCACCGTGCTCATCTAGCTCTCCTCGAGGCCCAGACGGACCAGCTCGATCCCCGCCGCGCGCGCGAACGTCTCGATGCGCTCGTCGCGGTAGAACTCACCGTACAGCACGCGGGCGAGGCCGGCGTTCGCGATGAGCTTGAAGCAGTCCCAGCACGGCGAGGCGGTGACGTAGATGTCCGCCCCCTCGATGCGCACCCCGTGACGGGCGGCCTGCAGGATCGCGTTCGCCTCGGCGTGGACCGTGCGCACGCAGTGGTCGTTCTCCATCAGGCAGCCGACCTCGGCGCAGTGCGGGAGGCCCCGGATCGAGCCGTTGTACCCGGTCGCCAGGATCGCCTTGTCGCGCACTACCACCGCGCCGACGCTCTTGCGCGGGCACGTCGAGCGCGTCGCCGCGGCGCGCGCGAGGTTCATGAAGTAGCGGTCCCAGGACACCCGGCCCATTTGGTGAGTTTAGCCCTACTCACGCCCCCGCGCTCGTGCGGATGGATCGGCGCAGGTCAGCAGAGGCGGGAAGAGGGGAGAGGAAAGAGGTTAGACGGGAAACGTGAGACCGGGGACGGGCCGTCTACCTTCCCTCTGCCTTCTACCTTTTCCGAAGAAGAAATTGACACCATCTGCTCCTCTGCCCCTCAGCTCAGCCGTTTCTTCCTCTTCCCTCTTCCCTCTTACCGCCTACTTCGCCGCGATCGCGAGCGTCGCTGCCATCCCCGGGCGGAGCGCCCCGCCCGGGTTGGCGACCGCGCACCGCACCGTGGCCTCGCCCATCTCCGACC
>JAKAFI010000068.1 GCA_021818005.1 Acidobacteriota bacterium
GAGGAGGTCGCGGGGATGTCGATCGACCGCCTCGCGGACATCCGCAACCGGCGCATCGGCTTCGTCTTCCAGAACTTTAACCTGCTGCCGCAGCTCACCGCCTACGAGAACGTCGAGATGCCGCTGCTGTTCAAGGGCACGCCCGCGAAGGCGCGCCGCGAGCGCGTCGAGACGCTGCTCGAGCAGGTGGGCCTGGCCGACCGGATGCAGCACCGCCCGGTCGAGCTCTCCGGCGGTCAGATGCAGCGCGTGGCGATCGCGCGGGCCCTCGCCTGCGAGCCCGACATCATCCTCGCCGACGAGCCCACCGGCAACCTCGACTCCGCCGCCGGCGGTGACATCATCGCCAAGTTCGAGGACCTCTGGGCCAAGGGCCACACTCTGGTCCTGATCACCCACGACCCCGCGATCGCGCGTCGCAGCCGCCGCGTCGTCCACGTCCAGGACGGCGCCGTCGTCGACGACGAAGCGGTGGCGTAAACACAGGCGCCGTCCTGCTCCGGCACCGATCGTACCGATCGATCGATCGTGGCACCGAGGACAACTGCTTGTAATTTTGCATTTCAAATGCAATAATGCATATGGGAGGCGCCCCGATGCCCTATCTCAAGAGGTCGATCGAGACGGTGGTGGCGCACGCCGCGCGGGAGTTCCCGTCTGTCGTGATCACCGGCCCCCGGCAATCGGGCAAGACGACCCTCTTGAAGCACCTCTTCGCAGGTCAGATCGACCTCGTTTCTCTTGAACCTCCCGACGTGCGGGCGGCCGCCGAGGCGGACCCGAGGGGGTTCCTCGACCTCCACCCGGCCCCCGTCATCTTCGACGAAGTCCAACACGCCCCTGCGCTCCTCCCCTACATCAAGGAGAGGATCGACGCCCGGCGCGACGAGTCCGGCCAATACCTCCTCAGCGGGTCACAGAACCTCCAGCTTGCCCAGGGCGTCACGGAATCCCTCGCGGGCCGCGCGGCCGTCCTGCGACTTCTTCCCATGACCGAGAGGGAGTTGACCGGGAAGTCCGGCGCGCCTCTGCCGTGGGAGCGCCACGGAGCTCCACGCCCCTTACCGGATCGCTCCCCAAGACAGCTGTGGACTCGATTTCTCCGGGGCTACTACCCGGAGCCAGCCACGTCGCCTCGCAAGAACGCGGTCCTCTGGCAGGCCGGGTATGTCCAAACCTACCTCGAACGCGACGTGCGCTCGGTCCGCCAGGTCGGTGATCTCAGTCAGTTTCAAGCCTTCCTCGGACTCCTGGCCGCCCGCAGCGCCCAGCTGCTGGACCTGTCGGGGCTCTCCCGCGACCTCGGCGTGGCGGTCAACACCGTCAAGGCCTGGCTCTCGGTGCTGGAGGCAACCTATCAGGTCATCGTGCTCAGACCCTACTTCTCCAACACGGGCAAGCGACTCGTGAAGACTCCCAAGGTCTATTTCATGGATGTGGGAACCCTGTGCTACCTCGCCGGCCTGAGAGATCCCCTCCACGCCATGGCCGGCCCCATGGGAGGGGCGATCCTCGAGACCGCGGTGATCGGCGAGGTGTACCGCACGCTGGTCCATCGCGGCGCCGAACCCCGGCTCTGGTTCTGGCGAACCGCGACCGGGCTCGAAGTGGACCTCATCGTCGAGACCGATGCCGGCCTCGTCCCGGTGGAAGTGAAACGTGCATCCACGCCCAGCCCCGCCATGGCCAAGGGTATCGAAGCGTTCCGCAGGGACCACGGCGGACGCGTGGGGAGGGGGTTCGTGATCCACACGGGCGTGGGCATCCTTCCCCTCGGCGCATCCGTCCTCGCCTGGCCGTTTGTCGCGCTGTAAACAACAGAACAACGGGTCCAGGTCCGGCGAAGTTGACAAACCTTATTCCCTGCCGGCGTCCGACCGCCCGGTCGTCGACGACGAAGCGGTGGCGTGAGTTACTGCGGCTTGACGCCGACGTAGGAGCCGGCCGCGTTGACCGTGTACCAGACCTCGTCCGGCTTGCGGGAGAACGCGCGGTCGAAGTACGCCTCCGCGGTGGCGCGGTCGCCGTGCAGGTTGTACCAGGCGCCGACCTCGGAGAGGTTGCCCTCGTCCTTGGGGTCGTCCGCCAGCGCCTTCTCGAACGCAGCCTTGGCCTTGTCCCACTCCTTGGCTTCCATGTAGACGCGCCCCAGGCGCATGAAGTCGCTCTTCTTGACCTTGCCGGCGAAGACGCGGTCGAAGATCGCCTGCCCCTGTGCCTTGTCGCCGGAGAGGTACCAGACCCGGCCGACCGCGATGTTCTCCCAGCTCCCCTTGCCCGCCTGCTGCTGCGCGGCGGTGAGCAGGGCGGCGGCGGCGTCCTTCGGACTCTGGCCCGCGTACATGCCCTTCTCCACCTTGCTCCCCGTTGCCGCCACCACCCCGACCGCCACGCCGAGGACGAAAAGGCCGACCGCCAACGCCAGGTGCTTGCCGTTCATGCGTGCCTCCAGTTTCGCCGAATATAGACGGAGTCTGAGGCGCCGGCAAGCGCGGCCGGCGAGCGCCCCCGGCGGACCGGGGGCGCTCGCAGCCGCGGCGTCGGCCGTCGGACTCAGCGGTGGCGGACCGCGCCGTTGTGCTTGAGGCGGTAGATCCCGCGCGAGAGCCGGTCCTGCTGCCGGTTGACGAGGGCGCGCTCGCCCGGGGTGAGCCGGCCGTCGTTCCACCGCCGCATCGTACCGATCTCGCGGTTGAGGCCGACCTGCCGGCGCTCGAGTCGGATGGTCTCGCGCGGCGTGAGCTGGCCGCTCCTGACGCCCTGGGCGATGCGCTGCTGCTGCCGCCACTCGCGGCGGCCGATGCGACCGGCCGTGCCGGCGTCGGCCGCGGTCGCCACCGCCGCCGCCACCACCGCCGCGATCGTGAGTGTGAGGACCCGTGTCATGACTGCCTCCCTTCGCCGTGAGAGACGGTTACCCCGTCCGCGAGTTGACGGACGGGTGCGCCACCGCGGCCGCCGCGGTGACGCGGCGCACGCGCCGCCGCCCACCGGCGACGCCACGTCCTCCAGGTGGGCCGGTTGCGCCGCGGCGCCGGGTCGGGTAGTGATGGGAGCGGGAGGCGGCGATGCGATCGTTGACGCGTTACCTGACGATGAACGTGCCCAGCAGGATGGACTTCGTCAACATCACGGACGACGTGGCGGCGGCGGTGCGCGAGAGCGGGGTGCAGGAGGGGCTGTGCCTCGTCAACGCGATGCACATCACGGCGTCGGTGTTCATCAACGACGACGAGCCCGGCCTGCACGAGGACTACAAGCGCTGGCTCGAGCGGCTGGCGCCGTTCGACCCGTCGCCCGAGACCTACCACCACAACCGGAGCGGCGAAGAGAACGGCGACGCCCACCACAAGCGCCAGGTGATGGGGCGCGAGGTCGTCGTCGCGATCACCGGCGGTCGGCTCGACTTCGGCCCGTGGGAGCAGGTCTTCTACGGCGAGTTCGACGGCCGCCGAGCGAAGCGCGTGCTCGTCAAGGTGATCGGGGAGTGAGGCGGCCTCAGCCCTTGGCCGCCGCCGCTTTCTGCGCCGCCATGAACGCGAGGTAGCGGCGCTTGTTCTCGAGCGCCTCGGCCTTGAGCGCCGCGGCGTCGCCGGAGAGCAGGCGCGCGACCGGGCGGCCGTGGCCAAGGTGCTCGCGCACGATCTCGGGGACGTCCTCGACCTGGACGCGCGAGTACCACACCCCCTCGGGGTAGACGACCATGTTCGGCCCGCGCTCGCACAGGCCGAGCGAGCCGCTGGTCGTGATCTGGACCTCGTCGCCGAGCCCCGCCTTGCCGACCTCGGCGCGCAGCGCGTCGAGCACCTTGGCGCTGCCGTTGGCGCTGCAGCACGGCTGACCCTCGGCCTTCTCCTGGGTACAGACGTAGACGTGGTACCGGAACGGTTCCATCGCGCACCTCCCGCACCGGGATCTTCTCACGCCGCGGCGCTGTGGGGGGCTCGCGGCCTTGACTTCCGGCGCGGCCGTGCGGGTACACTGTGAGCAACAAACCGCGGTTCGGGGGGACAAATGAGGCACGCTCGCACGGTTCTGGCATTGACGCTGCTGGCGGCGGCCACCGCCGGGCTGTCGGCGTGCAGCTCGGACAGCGCCGGCTCGGTCTCCAGCGCGATCGTGGACGGCGCCAACCGGCTCAAGAGCTCGGGCCAGACGCAGACGACGGTCCGCATCCAGCTCCCGGACCCCGGCCCGTACGTGCTCGTGATCTACCCGCCGTTCCGCAAAGCGGCCGACGAGAAGTTCCTCGACACGCTGGCGCCGACGGCGCTGGAGATGAGCCACGCTGGCGCCGCCATCTCGCCAAAGGCGGAGGGGCTCGTCAACACGCTGGTCGTGTGGCAGAAGGGGAAGCTGGCGACGTTCGCGGCCGGCTTCCGCAGCGCCGCCGAGGCCAAGCAGGTGGTCGGGGTGGCCAAGCCCGCCGGCGGCCCGGCGGAGATCACGCTCACGCGCGAGGGCGGCGCGGTCTACATCACGGCCGTGAAGTAGGCGACCCGCCGCGCCCCGGCTCCGGGCGCTCGGCGCGGGCGCGCGCCACCAACCAGGCGAGCAGGCCGGGCGTGTGCCGCGCCAGCGCCACCGCGACCTTGGCGTGCGCCGTCACGACGACCTCCCGGCGGCGGCGGGCGATCGCGCGAACGATCGTGCGCGCGGCCGTCTCGGCCGGCATCCGTAGCCACCCCGGCACCGGCTCGCGCGCCCCGGGGTGGAACGCGCCGCGGTTGTCGACGCGGCGGATCTCGGAGTCCACGAAGCCGGGGGTGACGAGCACGACCGCGACCCCGCGCGGCGCCAGCTCGCCGCGCAGCGCGGTCGCGAGCGCGCGCACGGCCGCCTTGCTCATCGAGTAGGCGGAGCTGCCCGGCGCCGCAACGTCGCCGGCGACGCTGCCGACGATCGCGAGCGCGCCGCGGCTGCGGATGAGCTCGGGGAGCGCGGCGCGGGCGGTGCGCAGGACGCCGAAGACGTTGGTCTCGAACTGCCGCCGGTAGTCGTCGAGGGCGAGGTCGGCGAACCGCCCGGCCACCCCGAAGCCGGCGTTGGCGACGGCGACGTCGAGCCGCCCGAACTCGGCGGCGGTCGCGGCGACCGCCCGCTCGATCTCGCCGTCGCGGGTCACGTCGCACCCGATCGCGAGCGCGCGCCCCCCCGCCGCGGTGATCTCGCCGGCGAGCGCCGCGAGCCGGTCGGTGCGGCGCGCGAGCAGCGCGACCGCGGCGCCGCGCCGGGCGAGCTCGCGCGCGAGCGCCGCCCCGATCCCGGACGACGCGCCGGTCACGAGCGCCACCTGGCCGGTCACGAGCGCCACCGGCCGGCCCCTAGTCGGCGTCGTGCTCGATCACGCGCAGCAGCGCCTGCTGGCAGACCTTGCAGAACGGCTTGGCGCCCTTGCTGAACATGATGCAGTCGAGCATCGGCCGGTACAGCCCGGTCGAGGCGTAGCCGGCGCCCTCGAACGCGCCCACCTGGCCGACGAAGCGCGACGTGGCGAGGTACGCGTCCACCTTGGCGGCGTTCTCGCGCGACAGGCGCTCCGACTCGTCCTGCATCTTCTCGACCTCGGCGCGCGGCGCCCCGGCGCGCTTGGCGGCCGCGATCTTGGCGTTGAGCTCCTCGCGGACCTTCTGGTACGCGGTGTCGATCGCGTCGAAGCCGGCCTTCTCCCACGGGGTCGGGATCGGCGTGCCCGGCGTGACCAGCGAGCGCCACTTGAGCCGGGCCGGGTCGAGCAGGGCGGTGATGTTCGGCGAGTCGGGCTCGACCCCCTTCGGGTAGAACTCGTTGTACGCCACCGAGGAGGTGTAGTACTCGTCGGCGAGGCCGCCGAACGAGTGCCCGAACTCGTGCAGGAAGACGTAGCTCGACCACTGGTTGTCGGCGGTGAAGGTGCAGTAGAGGTTGTAGATCCCGCCGCCGCCGTAGCGCGCCGAGTTGACCATGATCATGAGCGCGTCGTACGGCGCGTGCGCCGCGAGGTCGCGGACGCGGCGGTTCTCCTCGGTGAGCACGTAGCGCTCGGAGCCGAGCGAGTCGAAGGTGGCGCCGAGCGCGGTGTTGCGGTGGACCCCCCAGCTCGGCTCGGAGATGCCGCTCTCCTGCGACGGCGCGAACACGCCATGGATGTTGAACTTCCCCTTGTGGCTGGCGTACGGCTCCTGGGTGAAGAAGAGCTTGACGAAGCGCGCGAGGTCGGCGCGGAACTTCTTCTCCTCGGCCGCGGTGTACCCCTCGGCGAGGATCGCGATGTCGACCGCGTGGTGCGGGTCGCCGCCGTGCGCCGCCTCGATCACGGTGACGCCGGCGTCGAGCGGGGCGTCGGCGATCGCCGTCGAGGCCGGGTCGATCTCGGTGGCGAAGATCTCGCGCAGCGAGCCGTCGCGCTGCCGCACCGCGATCGCGAACCGCACCGGCTTCTTCGGGCAGGGGATGAGGACCGACTCGGAGAACGTGCGGCGCGCCCCCTTCTCGGCCGCCGCCGTGGTGCGGTACTCGCCGAAGTAGCTGTCGTACCCCTTGGAGAAGAGCAGCACGCCGGAGACCGGGTCGGTCACGGTCGCGAGGTAACGCCCGACCCCGAAGGTATCGGTGAGGTGGCGCTCGCTGCCGGCCCAGCTCCCCTGCCGCAGTACGCGGTCGAGCGTCACGACCTCCTCGCTCGCGTTGCCGGTGTGATAGGTGTCGACGCGCAGCGTGGCGTCGGTGAAGACGTCGGCGAACGCGACGGGCTGCACGGGGGTGAGCGGCGCGACGAGCGCCGCGGCGAGGACGGCGAGATGGATCATCGGACCCTCCGCCCTCATGGTAGCCGAGGCGGGGGCCGCAGCGCCGCCTACGGCCGCGCGGCGCCCGCTCCGCTGTCGGCGGCGGGGTACTTCGTCGCGACGTAGTCCTCGACGAGGGCGGTGAACGCCGCCGCCAGCTCCTCGTAGCCGCCCTTGAGCGTCGTGAACCTCTCCCCGTCGACGAACACCGGGCACGACGGCGCCTCGCCGGTGCCGGGGAGGGAGATCCCGATGTTGGCGGCGCGCGACTCGCCCGGCCCGTTGACGACACACCCCATCACCGCCAGACGCATCGTCTCGACCCCCTTGTGGTGGAGCTTCCACTCCGGCATGCGCTCGCGCACGTAGCCCTCGATGCGCTCGGCGAGCGCCTGGAACGTCGTGCTCGTGGTGCGGCCGCACCCCGGGCACGAGGTGACCGAGGGGGCGAACGAGCGCAGGCCGAGCGCCTGCAGCAGCTCGCAGGCGGCGATCACCTCGTCGCGCCGGTCGCCGCCCGGGCGCGGGGTGAGCGAGACGCGGATCGTGTCGCCGATCCCCTCGGCGAGCAGGACGCCGATCGCCGAGGCCGACCAGACGAGGCCCTTGATCCCCATCCCGGCTTCGGTGAGGCCGAGGTGGAGCGGCTGCTCGGTGCGCGCCGCGAGGTCGCGGTAGACCGCGATCAGTTCGCGCGGCTGCGACAGCTTGCACGAGATCACGACCTGCCCGGTGGACAGGCCGGAGGCGAGCGCCAGCTCGGTCGAGGAGAGCGCCGAGATCACCATGCACTCGTCGATGACCTCGTCCGAGCTCTTGCCAAGGTTGCGGTCGGCGTTCTCCGCCATCTTCGCCGCGACGAGCTCTGAGTCGAGCGAGCCGGCGTTGACGCCGATGCGCACCGGCTTGCCGTTGTCGGCGGCGATCCGGCAGATCGCCGCGAACTGCTCGTCGCGCTTGGCGCCGTGACCCACGTTGCCCGGGTTGATGCGGTACTTCGCCAGCGCCCGCGCGCACGCCGGGAAGTCGCGCAGCAGGATGTGGCCGTTGTAGTGGAAGTCGCCGATCAGGGGGACGGCGCAGCCGGCGTCGTCGAGGCGCGAGCGGATCTCGGGCACCGCCGCGGCCGCCTCCGGCAGGTTGACGGTGACCCGCACCAGCTCCGAGCCGGCGTTCGCCAGCGCGAGCACCTGCGCCGTCGTGGCCGCCACGTCGGCGGTGTCGGTGGAGGTCATCGACTGCACCACCACCGGTGCGCCGCCGCCGATCTGGACGTGCCCGACGCGCACCGCGTGGGTCCGCCGCCGCTTCTCACTCATGCGCGCCCCGCCTCCCTGCTACCGGGAACGGTACAGGCCGGCGAAACACTCCGTCAACACGTCCTCCGCTCCGAGATCGCCAAAGCCCGTGGCGCGGCCGTCTCGGCCGCGCACGGTGGCCCACCGTGGTTGCCCCACGTCGTTCGCCTTGGCGTTCGCCGGGCGGGCGAGACGCCCGCCCCACGGGAGTTGAGCTCGCAACTTCGGCCAACGGCACTCCGCTTCGCTGCGTGCCTTACTACCAACAAGAGACCGGCTCGCACCGCCGTGGCCACTGCCTGCGAGATTGTGCCGGGCGCTCAGGCGTTGGCGGTCTGCTGCTGCTTGGCCGCCTCGGCGTGCACGGCGACCATGTCGAGCTCCTTGACCTTGCCGACGAGGTCCTCGAGCGCCTCGGCCGGCAGCATCCCGGGCTGGGCGAACAGCAGCACCTTTTCGCGGAAGATCGCCAGCGTCGGGATCGAGCGGATGCCGAACGCCGCCGCCAGCTCCTGCTGCGCCTCGGTGTCGCACGACGCGAACGCGATCTCGGGGTGCTTCTCGGCCGCGGCGTGGAAGATCGGCTTGAACGCCCGGCACGGGCCGCACCACTCGGCCCAGAAGTCGATGAAGACGATGTCGTTGCCCTCGATCGTCTCGTTGAAGTTCTCGTTGGTCAGCTCTTTGACGGCCATGTCATCCTCCGTGGGGCGCGGGGCTCGCCGCCCCGGTGGCGGAGTCCATTCATCACTCCATCACCAAACGGTTATATTCTAGGTCATCTCCTCGCGTCTGGCAACCCCCACCCGGGGCGACGCCGGCGGGGCCGTACAATGAACGACGTGCCGGTGACGATCGATCCTCGCGCGCCCCGGGGGCGCCGCTGATGCGGCTGGTGCGCGACCCGGTGTCGGGGTTCACCCACCTCGGCGCCGCCATCGCAGCGGTGATCGGCGCCACGGTGTTGGTGACGCTCGCCGCCGTCTACCACAAGTGGTGGCACCTGGCGGCGTTTATCGTCTACGGCATCTCCCTGATCCTGCTCTACATCGCCAGCACGCTCTACCACCTGCTGCCGGTCTCCGAGCACGCCCGCCGGGTGCTGCGCCAGCTCGACCACGTGGCGATCTTCCTGCTCATCGCCGGGACGTACACGCCGCTCTGCCTGGTGCCGCTGCGCGGGCCGTGGGGGTGGTCGCTGTTCGGCGCGGTGTGGGCGCTCGCCCTCGCCGGGATGTTCGTCGCGATCTTCGCGATCGACGCGCCGCGCTGGCTCTCGGTCGGGCTCTACCTCGGGCTCAGCTGGCTGGTGATCGTCGCGATCTGGCCGCTGCTCCACCGTCTCCCGCCGTCGGGCCTCTTCTGGTTCGGCGTCGGCGGCGTGTTCTACACGATCGGCGCGGTAATCTACGCGGTCAAGAAGCCCGACCCGGTCCCCGGGGTGTTCGGCTTCCACGAGATCTTCCACCTGTTCGTGATGGCCGGCTCCGCCGCCCACTTCTGGGCGATCGCGCACTCCGTCCTGCCGCTGCCGTAGGCTGCGGCGGCGCCTCCGTCCCTCCCCTCGCCGCAGACCGTCCGCCGCCCCCTCTTGACACGCCTGGCCTGGAGTGTGTTACTGTATTACTGATGTAGTACAGTAGGCAACGCTGACGGCGAAGGGAGGGCGACACGATGACACGCGCGCTCGTGATCGATCCGGCGGATCCGGCGCCGATCTGGCGGCAGATCGAGGAAGGGGTGCGGCGTCGGGCGGCGTCGGGGTCGCTGCCGCCCGGCAGCGTCGTGCCCTCCGTCCGCGAGCTCGCGAAGGAGCTGCGCGTCAACCCGGCCACGGTCGCCAAGGCGTACCAGCGCCTCGCCGACGCCGGGGTCCTCGTCGTCCGCCGCGGCGAGGGGACCTACGTCGCCGACGCGCCGCCGCGGCTCCCCGAGACCGAGCGCCGCCGGGCGCTGCACGAGGGCGCCGCCCGCTACGCGACGCTCGCGGTGTCGATCGGCGCGACGAGAGAGCGGGCCGAGGAGGAGCTCGGGGCGGTCTGGGCGAGCTTCGAGCGCGGCGAGGAGAAGGGGGCGGGGCGATGAGCGAGACCGGAAACTCCCACGCGGTGGCTGGGTTCGATGGCGTCACGGTGCGCTACGGCCGGACCGTGGCGGCCGACGCCGTGACGCTCACGGTCGGGCCCGGGTGCGTGTACGCGCTGCTCGGCCGCAACGGCGCCGGCAAGTCCTCCCTCGTCCGCTGCCTGCTCGGGCAGCAGAAGCCGGAGACCGGCCGGGCGACGCTGTTCGGCGAGGACGCCTGGCGCTCCCGCCGGCGGGTGATGGCGCGGGTCGGCGCCCTCCCGGAGGAGCCCGACGTCCCGCCGGAGATGACCGCCGCCGAGGCGGTCGCCTTCTGCGCGCCGCTCTACCCGGCGTTCGACCGGGCCGGGGTCGAGGGGCGCCTCGAGCGGTTCGGCGTGCCGGCGAACGTGCCGGCCGGCCGACTCTCCAAGGGCCAGAAGGCCCAGCTCGGCCTCGCGCTCGCGCTCGCCCCGCGCCCCGACCTCCTGGTCCTCGACGACCCGACGCTCGGGCTCGACGCGGTGGCGCGCAAGGAGCTGTACGAGGAGCTCCTGGGCGAGCTCGCGGACCGCGGCACGACGGTGTTCCTCACGACGCACGACCTCGCCGGAGTCGAGACGATCGCCGACCGCGTCGGGGTCCTGGTCGACGGCCGCCTGGTGCTCGACGAGGAGTTGGAGGCGCTCAAGGGCCGCTTCCGCAGGCTCCGCTTCGGGACCGCGCCGGCCGACGCCGCGCCCGGGCTCGACGGCGAGCTGGCGGAACTGGGGGCGCTCGGCCTCGCCCGCGGCGGCTGGGGACTGGAGACCGTGGCCTCGCGCTTCGACGAGACCGCGTTCGGGCGCCTGTGCGCGCGGCCCGGCGTGGTCGGGGCGGAGGCGTCCGGCATGTCGCTCGAGGAGATCTTCATCGCGGTGAACACGAACGCGGGGGAGGTGGCGCGATGAACGGCACGCTGGCGGTCGCGGCGAGGGACCTCAGGGAGAAGTGGACGGTGTTCGTCGCGGCTCTGGTCGCTGGCTTCATGGCCCTCGTGGTTCCATTCTTCTCCACCGTCGGCGCTCGCAACGCTCGCGATGCGCGTGACCTGGCGGCGCTGATCTTCGCCTCCGCGTTCTCGTTCGGCGTCGCGGTGGTGGCCGGCGCCGGCATGATCAACCGCGAGCTGGTCGAGCGGCGGCACGGGTTCCTCTTCGCCCGCCCGCTCTCCGCGGCCGCGATCTGGGGCGGAAAGGTTCTCGCGTGCTGGCTGCTCGCCGTAGGCTCGGGCCTGGTGGTGCTGCTGCCGGCGGCGTTCGCGTCCGGCGGGTTTCGCCTCCCCTGGGTCTCGTCCCGGTCCGGCGGTGGCGCGGCTGTGTTCGCCTCCGCGGCGGCCGAGGTGCTCCTGCTCATCCTGCTCGCCCACGCCGTCGGTCTCATGGCGCGCTCGCGCATGCCCTGGCTGCTGGCGCTGGACGCGGTCCTCGCCGTCGCGGTCGTCATCACGGTCGCGTTCGCCCTGCGGCCCCTCGCCCTCGCGTTCGCCGTCACCGCGGCGACACGCGGGGCCATCGCCTTCATCGTCATCCTCCTGCTGGCTGCGTTCGCCGCGGGCTTCGCCCAGGTGAGCCTGGGCCGGACCGACATCCGCCGCGGCCACCGGGTGCTGTCGGCGACGCTCTGGGGGACCCTCGGGGTCGCGGCGCTGCTCCTCGCGGGGTA
>JAKAFI010000069.1 GCA_021818005.1 Acidobacteriota bacterium
GGCGGAGTATACACAACGCCGCCGCGTCCCCCGGACGACCACGCTCGAGGGCACCGAGCCGGCTTGGCGGGCGCCACTACCGGCGTTCCAGCTCGGCGATGAGACGGGTGCGGATGTCGTCGCGCACGGCGCGAAAGACCGCCATGCGCTCCTCGTCGTTCCCCGCGGCCTCGGCCGGGTCCGGGAACGAGATGTGGATCTGCTCCACCGGGCGCGGGAACAGCGGGCACGTCTCTTTGGCCGAGTCGCAGACCGTGACCACGAGGTCCCACGCCTCGTCGAGGTACCGCTCGACCCGCGTCGGCACGCCGCCGGAGATGTCGACGCCGACCTCGGCCATCGCCCGGACGGCGAGGGGGTGGACGCGGTCGGCCGGCCGGGTACCCGCCGAGTGCGCCTCCCAGCGTCCGCCGAGCAGGCCGTTGACCCACCCCGCGGCCATCTGCGACCGGCAGGAGTTGCCGGTACACAGGATGAGGAGCCGTTTGCTGACCGTCATGCCGTGCCCCTCCTCTTGCAACCGAAACCGGGGCCGAGTATAAAAGATTTCGTCGGACAACGAAGTGGTGAACTCGTCGCTGAAGACCACCGTGCAGCGCTTGAAGGCGCTCGGCCACCCCGCCCGCATGCGGATCGCGGTGATGCTGCGCCCCGGCGAGCTGTGCGTCTGCCAGATGACGGCGGTGCTGCAGCTCGCAGCCTCGACGGTCTCGGCGCACCTGGCCGAGCTGCGGCGGGCCGGCTGCGTCGTCGAGCGCAAGGAAGGCCGCTGGGTCTTCTATGCGCTTTCGGAGGAGGGCGCGTCGCTGCTCGCCTCGCTCGCGCCGGACGTCAAGCACGACGCCAAGCTCGCGGCCGATGCCGCCCTGGTGGCGAGGTTGCGCGCCGTCGGCCCGGAAGAGCTCTGCCGCGCCGACCTCGACCTGCGCAAGCTCGGGCTCGGCGGGAAGGCGACCAGAACCCGACAGGCGCGAACCGGGCGCGGCACGTCGTAGCCGAACCCACCTCGCCCGTCGTCACGCCGAGCCTCCTGCGGCGAGCGGTGCTCAGCGCGCGTCGCACCTGCCTTCCGGCCGGCGCGCCTCGCCGGCTTGACAGCCGCGCCCGCTAGATTTATATTTCGTGTGGTGACGAAATGACGACCAGGACCCTCACCTTTGCCGTCCATTGCCACCAAGCGCTGGCTCACCCGGTACGGTTGCGCATCCTCGCCGCGCTGCGCGACGGGCGGTTGTGCGTCGGTGAGCTGCACGAGCTGTCGGGCCTCGCCTTCTCGACGGTCTCGCGGCACGTTGCGGAGCTGGAGCACGCGGGGCTGGTCGAGCAGAGCAAGGAATGTCGCTGGGTGTGGTGTCAGCTCGCCGCCGACCCGGCCATGCAGCGCGTTCTCGAGTGCATCTGGCAGCAGCTCACCGCCGACCCGACGCTGGCGCACGACCGGCGGCGCATGCAACACCTGCGGGCGGCGCGCCGCGGCTCGGGGTGCGGGGTCCCTGACGGGCCATGCCTGGACGAGGCGGCACGCGTGGCGGGCGCCGCCGCGCTGGTGCTGGAGGAGACCGGATGACCGATCAGAGCAAGCGGATGAACGTGTTCGAGCGCTACCTGACGGTGTGGGTCGCGCTGTGCATGGTGGTCGGGGTCGTCATCGGCAAGGCGTTCCCCGGCGTGGTGGGGGCGCTGCGCGGAATGGAGTTCGGCTCGGGCAGCCAGATCAACATCCCGATCGCGGTGCTGATCTGGCTGATGATCTACCCGATGATGCTCAAGATCGACTTCGCGTCGATCGCGCGCGTCGGCAAGAAGCCGAAGGGGCTTTTCATCACCATCTTCGTCAACTGGCTGGTCAAGCCGTTCTCGATGGCGTTCTTCGGCTGGCTGTTCTTCAAGCACCTCTTCCTGCCGCTGATCGGGCCGGAGATGGCGAGCCAGTACATCGCCGGCGTCATCATCCTCGCCGCCGCACCGTGCACCGCGATGGTCTTCGTCTGGTCGTACCTGGCCGACGGCGACCCCGCCTACACGCTCGTCCAGGTCTCGGTGAACGACCTGATCATGCTGCTGGCGTTCGCGCCGATCGTCAAGCTGCTGGTGTCGGGCGCCTCCGGCCTCGAGGTGCCGTTCAAGGTGCTGCTCTACTCGGTCGCGATCTTCGTCGTGATCCCGCTGGCCGCCGGCATGATCTCGCGCTCCTGGCTGATCCGCAGCCGCGGCGTCGAGTGGTTCAGCGAGAGGTTCGTGGCGTTCTTCCACCCGGTCACCGTGCTCGCGCTGCTCGCGACGCTGACCGTCATCTTCGCGTTCCAGGCGGAGAACATCACGACGCGCTGGTTCCACGTGATCCTGATCGCGGTGCCGATCCTCATCCAGGTGTACTTCAACTCGTCGCTCACCTACGGCCTGATGCGGCTGTTCAAGGTGGAGTACGCGGTGGCGGCGCCGGGGGCGCTCATCGGCGCCTCCAACTTCTTCGAGCTGGCGGTGGCGACCGCGATCGCGCTCTACGGCCCCGGCTCCGGCGCGGCGCTCGCCACCGTGGTCGGCGTCCTCGTCGAGGTGCCGGTGATGCTCTCGGTGTGCAAGGTCTGCCTGGTTACCAAGCACTGGTTCGATCCGGCGACCAAGGTCGTGCGACCCCTCACGGAGGGTTGATCGGGCCATGCCGTCTCCCAGCCTGATCCGCCGCGGGTACTGCACGGCCGACTGCATGCCCGCACTTGTTTTCCACGAAGCGAAACGGAGGTAGCGATGGTGACAACGGTTCCCCAGACAACGACAACGATGGCTGAGGCGGTCGAGGTTTTCGCCCAAGCGATGCTGGACTCCTCCGAGTGGCGGCGTTGGATGAACGCCAGGGAGCGCTTCAACTCGGACCCCACGTTGCGCCAGACCCAGGAGCGCGTGGCTGAGTTGTCACGCGCGTTCCAGCTCGCTCGGGCGCAGGGCAAGGGGTTGTTCGGCCCCGACCTGGCCGAGCTCAACCGCATGCAGAACGACTTGCAGACCTCGCCTCTGGCGAAGGAACGCGACGACGCCGCCGCCGCGCTCGTCGAGTTCCTGCAGGACACCAATCGCCGCCTCTCGGAGTGCCTGGGCGTGGACTTCGCGGCCAACGCCGCACCCCGGAAGAGCAGCTGCTGCGGCTAGTGACATAGGGGGCGAGCGATGCCGGAGGTGTGGAGATGACGCAGATCGAGATCTTCGAGCCGGCGCTGTGTTGCGCGACCGGCGTGTGCGGGCCGGAGCCCGACGAGACGCTGGTGCGGTTCGGCGAGGCGGTGCGGCGCGCCGAGACCGAGCTGGCCGGCCGCGTGACCCTCAGCCGCACGCTGCTGAACCAGCAGCCGATGCGTTTCACCCAGGTGCCTCCCGTATTCGACATCATCAAACGCAAGGGGGTCCAGGCGCTGCCCATCGTGGTCGTGAACGGGAGCGTCGTGCTGGAAGGCGCGTACCCCACGTTCGAGCAGATCGTGGGATGGAGCGATAACATATGACATCCAACCGATTCGTCTTCTTCTCCGGCAAGGGCGGCGTGGGCAAGACCACGTGCGCCTGCGCCGCGGCCGTGGCCGCCGCCGAGCGGGGCATCAAGACGCTCATCGTCTCCACCGACCCCGCGAGCAACGTCGGCGACGTCTTCCAGCAGCCGATCGGTTCGCAGGCGACGGCCGTCCGCGGTGTGCCGAACCTGTTCGCCGTCGAGATCGACCCGGACGGCGCCACCGAGAGCTACCGCGAGCGCGTCCTCGCACCGATGCGCGGCATCCTCCCCGACGAGATCGTCGCGGTGATCGAGGAGCAGTTCCGCTCGCCGTGCACCACCGAGATCGCGGCGTTCGACCGGTTCACCGACTTCCTGGTGGACCCGGGTTACGACCTGGTGGTCTTCGACACGGCGCCCACCGGCCACACGCTACGGCTGCTCGAGCTGCCGATGGACTGGAGCAAACACATCGAGGAGTCCGCCAAGACCGGCGGGCAAACCTGCCTCGGCCCGGTGGCCTCGATCCAGGCGGGCAAGGAGAAGTACGACCGGGCGATCGCGGCGCTGCGCGACCCCGGCATCACCACGTTCGTCTTCGTCACCATCCCGGAGAAGACCTCGCTCGACGAGGCGAGGCGTTCGGCCCAGGAGCTCTCCGCCCTCGGCATCACCGTCCAGCGGCTGATCATCAACCACGTGCTGCCGGAGGCCGAGAGGGAGAACGGCTTCTTCGCCCGGCGGCGGGCGATGCAGCAGCCGCACATCGTCGAGGCGACCGAGGCGTTCCCGGGCGCCGCCATCACCCAGGTCGAAGAGACGTTCGTCGAGATCATCGGCGCCTCGGCGTTGTCGGCGTTCGCGCGGCTGCTCGACGGGCGCCAGGACGGGCGGCTGCCGCAGGCCGTCGCCTCGCCCGCCGCCCTGCTGCTGCCGAACGACGGAAACCGGCGGCGGCTCTTCTTCATGGGCAAGGGCGGGGTCGGCAAGACCGTGGTGTCCGCCGCCACCGCGCTGTTCCTGGCACGGCGAGGGGTGCGGACGCTGCTCGTCACGACCGATCCCGCGGCCCACACCGGCCGCGTGCTGGGGTGCGAGGCGAGCGACGCTCCCACGGCGGTCCCCGGCGAGCCTGACCTGTTCGTGGCGCGGGTGGACCAGGAGACCGCGGTGCGCGAGTATCGCCGGCGCATCCTCGACGAGTCGCGCGGCCGCTTCGACGACGCCACGCTCGCGGCCATGGAGGAGGAGCTCAACTCCCCCTGCACCGAGGAGATGGCGGCGTTCGAGCGGTTTCTCGCCTACCTGACCGACGACAGCTTCCCGGCCGTCGTCTTCGACACCGCCCCGACGGGCCACACGCTGCGCCTGCTCTCGCTGCCGTTCTCATGGGAGAAGCAGGTGGAGATGATGGTGGCGATGCGCCCCGGCACGCAGTCGTACGAACGCACCCGCGAGCGCTACAAGGACGCGGTGGCGATGCTGCAGGACCGCGACATGACCAGGCTGATGTTCGTGGTGTTGCCGGAGAAGACGCCGCTGCTGGAGGCGCTGCGCGCCCGCGACGACCTCGCGGCGGCCGGCAT
The DNA here is from genome assembly GCA_021818005.1 of Acidobacteriota bacterium. GTDB lineage: Bacteria > Acidobacteriota > Thermoanaerobaculia > Thermoanaerobaculales > Thermoanaerobaculaceae > RBG-13-68-16. Next base: position 5,071 of record JAKAFI010000069.1, read on the forward strand.
CGCCACCGCCGCCGTGGTGGCCAACATGGTGCTCCCCGAGCACGCCTGCTGGACCCCTCGCCTCAAGTTGCGGCGCGAGGCGCAGCAGCACTACCTGTACGCCATGCGGCGCGACTTCGGCGTGCCGCGCTTCGACCTGACGCTGCGCGACGACGAGGTCATGGGCACGGCGGCGCTGGCCGGGATCGCAACCGAGCTGTGGGGCGACCCGGCGGCGAAGGGGGGCGCGCGATGACCGCGGCCGAGGCACGCGTTCGTGTGTACTTCATCCCGCCGTCCAACCCGTGCGGCGAAGGCGCCACCTGCTGCGGTCCGGTGGGGATGAGCGCCGAGGACGCGGAGGCCCTTCGAGCGGCGGTGGCCGCGGCCGTCCCCAGCACCGTCGTCGAGCTGGTCGACGCCTCGGCCAGGCTCAACTTTCACCGCGACGCGGCGGTGCTCCGCATGGTCAACACGCTGGGCCTGGCCGTCTACCCGGTGATCACGGTGGACGGGGACATCGTCTCGATGGGACCGCCGGTGGTGGACGAGCTCGGGCCGTTGGTGAGGGCGAAACTGGGAGGCCAAGATGGATGAGCCGCGCAGCATCGGGGCAACCGCGGCCCGCGCGAGGGAACTCCTTGGGCGGCCGCGAACGATCGCCGTGCTGGGCGTCTCGAGCGACCCACACAAGTACGGCCGCGAGGTCTTCGAGGTCCTGCGCGAGCGCCATCGGGTATTCCCGATCAACCCCAAGATGGACGAGATCGACGGACAGCGCTGCTACCCCTCGCTCGACGAGCTGCCCGAACCGCCGGACGTGATCGTGCTGGCCCTCGCCCCCGCCGTGAGCGAGAAGGTGGTCACGGCTTGTCTCGACCGCGGGGCGGTGATCTGGCTGCCGCCGGGATGCGCCAGTGAGCGCGCGGCTGAGCTGGCCCGCCAGGGGGGCAGCGAGGTTCTCACCGACGTCTGCCCGGTCTTCGTCACGCGCGTGTTGGCGGCTGGAGGGTAACCCTATGGAGTTGAAGAGCGTCGGGTTCGTCGGCGGCGGGCGCATCACCCGCGTGCTGCTCGAGCGGCTCGCAGGCCGCGGGCTGCCCCGGTTGGTCGTGAGCGATAGCGATGCCTCGGCCAGAGCACGCCTCGCCGCGGCGTTCCCGGCCGTCGAGGCGACCGCCGACAACCGCGTCGCCGCCGCGCAGGACGTCGTCTTCCTCGCCCTCCACCCACCGGCGCTCAAGTCGGTGCTGCCGCAGCTCGCTGGCGCCCTGCGGGGGGATGCGGTCGTCGTCTCGCTCGCGCCGGTGCTCACGCTCGAAGCGCTCGGCGCGCTGGCGGTGGGGTTCGGACGGTTCGCCCGCATGATCCCCAACGCCCCGTCGCTGCTCGGGCAGGGGTACAACCCGGTGGCCTACGCCGCGGCGCTCACCTCCTCGGAGCGGCAGCGCCTGGAGGCGGTCTTCGACCTTTGGGGGGCTCACCCGGAGGTCGAGGAGGAATCCCTCGAGGCGTATGCGGTGCTCACCGCCATGGGGCCGACGTACCTGTGGTTCCAGCTCCAGGAGCTGCGCGAGCTCGCGGTGCGCTTCGGTCTCTCGGGACCCGCGGCGGAGGCCGGGCTGGCCGCCACCGTGCACGGCGCCGCAGCCATGCTCCTCGAGAGCGGCCTGCCCCCCGCGGACGTGCTCGACACGATCCCGGTTCACCCGATCAAGGAGAGGGAAGCGGCGATCCGCGCCGCATACGAGGAGTTGCTCCCGGCGCTGCTGGCGAAGCTCGAGGCGGCGCGCAGTCGAGGGACGACCGGCGCTTGACAGTCGTGCCGACGCGCCGTATATTTCGCAAGATGACGAAGTCGCGGGCGGCCGGCCCGCGTTCGTCACAAAGATAGACCGCGGAGGAACCTGATGAAAAGGTACAGCATCGTGGCGTTGGCCGTTGCGCTCTTCATCGTCGTCGCCGCCGTGTTCGCGGCCGTCCCCACGGCGCAGCGCCCGCCGATACCCGCTGCGACACCGCAGGAGCTGACCGCCCTCGTCGGCGGCGGGACGTGGGTCATCGCGGAGTTCGGTGGCGAGCACTGCATCCCGTGCATGCACATGCAGGAGGTGCTGCAGGACCTGCGCAGCACGCTCGGCGCCAAGGCCACGATCCGCAACTTCTGGATCCAGGAGCACCCCGACGTGGCACGGGAGTACCGGATCATGGTGATGCCCACGCAGATCGTGTTCAACCCCAAGGGCGTGGAAGTGTTCCGCCACATGGGGTACTTCCCCCCCGCGGAGTTCCACGCCGCCCTGCAAAAGGTCGGGCTGCTGTGAAAGGGAGTATCGAACGTGGCTGACGCACCGGTGAACATCGAGATCCTCGGGCCCGGATGCCCGCGCTGCAACGAGACGTTCCGGGTCGTGAAGCATGTGGTCGAGAGCGCGGGCCTCGACTGCCTCGTGACCAAGAACGAGTCGATCAGCCGCATGATGGAACTCGGCGTGATGGCCTCACCCGCCATCGTCTTCGACGGCAAGCTCGTGATGGCGGGTCGGACCCCCAAGGCCGATGACGTCAAGCGGCTGCTCGGCATCGGCTGACCCCGACTTCGGGCCGGCCGGGCCGAGCCGAACGGTGTCGAGATGGCGCGATGCAGGGGCGATCGTTCGGCACACGTTCCAGCGGCGCCTGCGCCGGCTGGTGTCCGGACGCCGTGGAGCGCCAAAGCCCCGCAGGTAGCTCGGACCGTGCGGCTGATCGCCGCGATGGCGCTGGTCGCGCTCGTCGCGGGGTTGCCCGCGTGCACCAGCACGGTGAGGGTTCACCCGGTCAGCGCCCAGTCGACCTACCAGTGGGTGCAGCGCGCGCTGCCGGCCTCCGACGAGCCCAGCGCCGGCACGTTGGCACTGCTGCGCCTGCACGGCCTTGCCGACGGTTGGCGAGATCACCCGATGGCCGCGCTGCGGCGCGTCACCACCCTGCCGGACCAGTCTGCGAGCGTTCGCTTCGCCGCGGTCGAGCTGTCGCTGCTGGCCGCGCGCCGGTCACCCGCCGCGCACCCGAGTGATCGCCTCGACCTCTACCTCGCCGCCGCGGCCCGCGCATGGGACTATCTCTTCGACCGGCGACCGGGCGACCCGGAGCCGGGGTTCGACCAGAACTACGCCGCGGCGGTGATGATCTATGCGGAGGCCGTGGCCCGAGTCACCGAGGTCGTCGCCTCCGGCACGAACCCCCATCCGACAGGGACGACGTTGGCCGTCGCCGGGCCGGCCGGGGCGTTCGCCGTGACGATGGCTGCCGGTGACTGGCAGTTCGGCGAGTTTGCCGAGCTGGCGGCCGTCGACCGCCTCGCCTTCTCCGGGCTTCCCGAGCGCTTCGTCAGGTACGGGTTGGGGGCGCCGTTCGCCGGCTTGCTGGCGCGCGACAGCGCACGCCCCGGAGCGGCGTTCTTCCCGCCGAAGGGGCTGGGGGTCACGGTGACCGCGGTGCTGCGCTTCTCCGAACCCGCCCCCGGAGACGACGCGGCGCGCCGTGCCGACCTCGAGCTGGAGGACCCGCGCACCCGCCCGCGGCTGGCTATCGCCGGGGAGGAGATCCCGATCGCCGCCGACTTCACCGCCCCGTACGCGTACCTCGCCAGCCGCGGCGAACGCGAGATCCGCGCGCTCGGCAACCGGGGGATGTTCTCCCCAGGCACCACCGGCTCGTTCCACCGCCTCGTGTTCATGGAGCCGTACGACCCGCGCAAGACGCCGCTCGTTCTCGTCCACGGGCTGTGGTCCGACCCGTCGACCTGGCTGCCGCTGACCAACCGGATCGCCGGAGACGCCCGGCTGCGCGACGCCTATCAGGTCTGGTACTTCCTCTACCCGAGCGGGGAGCCGTTCCCGTGGACCGCGGCGATGCTGCGCGACGCGCTCGATGCGGTGCGCCAGGAGCTCGATCCTCACGGCACCTCCCCGGCCATGCGGGCGATGGTCCTCGTCGGCCACAGCATGGGAGGCCTGCTGGTGAAGAGCTGCGTGACCGACAGCGGCGACGCGCTGTGGCGGACGGTCTTCACCGTCCCTCCGGCCGACCTTCGGGTCGCTGTGGCGGAGCGGGCGGGGCTGCGACATGCGCTCGTCTTCACGGCACGGCCGTACGTTCGCGACGTGATCTTCCTCAACACGCCGCAGCACGGCTGCCGTCTGGCACGGAGCCTGATCGGCCGGCTCGCCTCGGCGTTGATCGCGTTGCCGCAGTCGTTCTCCGCTTCGCTGCGCGCGATCGTCCGCGCCCAGCCCGAGGCGGCCACCGCGCCGATGCGTGCCAGGCTGCGGCATGGGGGCGCCGACGCCGTCGAGGTGTTGCGCCCGGACAACCCGGTCATGCAGGCGTTCGCGGCGCTGCCGATCGTCCCCGGGGTTCGCTTCCACACGATCTTCGGCGACCGCGGCGAGGACGGCGGCGAGAACGCCAGCGACGGCGTCGTCACCTATCACAGCGCCCACCTCGCCGGCGCGGCCTCGGAAACCGCCGTGCCGTGCGACCACCACGACACCGGGTGTCCGGCGGCGATGGACGCGATCGTGTCGATCCTGCGCGCCGACCTCACGGCGCGCCGTGAGTGAGCGCCGCCCCGGCGGCGGCGACAACGCGCGGTGCCTCCCGCGATCCGTGACAGCTCAGGCCGCAGCCGCCGCGACCGAGCGCCGGGCCGCAAACCACCGCCGGATCCGCGCCGCGGACCTGAGGTACAAGACCATGAGCAAGATCTGGAAGATCGGCATGGTCGCGGCCGGTACCGCCACCAGCGGCGAGAACGCCGGGAACAGCGGTTGCAGCGCCTGGAAGCGCTTGGGGCCGGCCCAGCGCACCAACCCGACCCGCGTCAGATAGCCGAGGATCATCGGCGCGATCAACACCTCCACGATCGTCCACAGCATGTCCCGCAGCGGCAGAGCGACATGGTATCGCCCGGCGAAGAGCGTCATCCACAAGGGCACGGCGATGACGGCCAGGAGAAAGCTGAGCGCCACGATGACCGTCGCCAGCGCCATGTTGCCCTTCGACAACCCCGTGTAGCCGATCGCCATGCTCGAACAGGGGACCACCATCACCAACAGGAACCCGAGCGCCAGCAGGTGATCGGGCAGGAAGACGCGGGCGAGGGCCAGGCCCACGATCGGCGCCCAGAGGAAGTTGAACGCCGTCGCCAGGAGCAGGCCTTGATGTTCGTACCCGCCTGGAGCAGGGCTTCGAGCCGGAGGTTGACCATCATCGGGTAGATGATCAGGAACACCGCCAGCGTCGTGAGCTTGCTCACCCCGCTCCGATGGGTACCGATCCATCCCGTGCTCTGGGCACCGGCGACGAGGCCCGCCGCGATGGCGAGCACGACGTAGAGCAACATCCACGCGTTGAGGTGTTCCTGCAACGCCTTGATCTTCATCGCTTGATCCCTGTCCTATTCCTGCGCCTTGGGATACTTTTCCTTGACCTGCTTCTTCGCCAGGACCAGGATCTTCTTCTTCTTGATGAAGTCCCGCACCCGCGTGGGATCCGGGAAGCTGATGGCGTCGTACACGCACCACACCTGACACGACATGCAGCCGACCATGCACTGCAGCGGCCGGGCCATCACCGCTTTCTTGCGCTGGGGATCGTAATCGAAGACGTTCCGGCCGCAGCTCGTGACGCACATCCCGCAGCCGTTGCACGCATCCTCGTTGATCGTCGGGTACCACTCGATCTCTTCCCGCGGCGCCCCTTTCCACTGCGCGAACTGTTCCGGCACGTTCATAGTTCGTCCCTCCGCGAAATGACAATATACTCCGCCGGGGACCGGCGTCAAGGGCTCGACCGAGAGTCCGGCGGCTCGCCTCGCACCATCACACCCACCGGCCGCGGGGGAACCGCTAACGGCGCCCCGGCGGCCACGGCGCCCGGCGGTCACCGCGACCCCGCCAGCCGTGATGAGCGGGGCCCGGCCATCGGCGCGAAGGCCCGCCGACCCCTTGAGTTCGGCCCTCCGGGGCGAGAGTTGTCGGCCGACAACGAACCTTGTCTGCGACCGGCGTACCGTACCGACAGAGGCGGTTGGAATGACTGGTCGCGGCATCTACGGAAATCCACATCTCCACAACATCGATGGGGCCAACACGCCCGGAGAGGAGGGACGATGCCAGGGAGAGTGATCCAGGGACTGCGCGGGAGCCGACTGGGAGTGGTGCTCAACGAGGACGAGCTGCACGTGCTTGCGGCCTACGGGCGGTTCGAACGGCGCGAGGCGGGTGAGCCGATCGTCGCTGCCGACGGGAGTGACGAGCGGATGTTCGTCCTCGAGGACGGCACCGTCGAGCTCGGCATCTCGATGTGGTCGGAGAGCGGTCACTGCGGCGGCGACGCGAACTTCGTGCTCGACCGGCCAGGCGAACCGTTCGGCTGGGCGCGCTGGGTTCGCCCCGATCGGATCGCGGTAATGGCCCGGGCGGTCGAGGGCGTCACCCTCCTCGCCCTCGATCTCGAGCACCTCGACGACAGCGCCGTGCTGCTCAAGGTCAGCCAGCGGATGGTGCAACTGCTGTACGCGCGCCTGCAAGAGGGCGGGGTCTGCCCGCCCGACGTTCAGGGGTTGCTGCGCTGGCAAGCGGCCGCCCAGGTGTGAGCCCGCGTGTGGCGGTCACCGCTGGTGGCGCGTCACGGCGCTTGACAGCAGCGGTCACCCATCCTATATTTCGCAATATGACGAAGTCGTGGCACACGATCCCGCGCCCTCGCACCCATGCGCACACATCGGGAGCCG
>JAKAFI010000387.1 GCA_021818005.1 Acidobacteriota bacterium
CGACGTACGTTTGCGCCAGGCCCGCGTGGGCGACGGCCATCGTCGGATCGATGGCGATCGCCGCGCGAAAGCACTCGAGGGCGCGCTCGAGGTCCGCCCGGTTGACCCGCCACAGGAAGAAGCGGCCCTGGAGGTACGCGTCGTAGGCGGCTTGGTCGACGGGCCGCGCGCTCGCGTGGTGCGCGGCGCGCGCCGGCGTGAGCTTGACGTGGACCTGCTCGGCGATGGCCCGCCCGATGTCGTCCTGGACCGCGAGGACGTCGCTCAGCTCGCGGTCGTACTGCTGCGCCCACACCTGGGTCTGGTCGCAGGTGCGACTGAGCTGGACGCTGATGCGCACGCGGCCGGCGTGGCGGCGGACGCTGCCCTCGACCGCGAAGTCCACGCCCAGCTCCCGGCCGATCTCGGCGATGCTCTTGCGGGTGCCCTTGTAGCTCATCGCCGAGGTTCTCGCGATGACGCCCAGCCGGTCCGATGCGAGGCTCCCGAGGTCCGTGATCGTCTCCTCGGTGAGGCCGCTGCTGAAGTAATCCTGCTCCGGGCCCTGGCCGACGTTCTCGAAAGGGAGGACGACCAGCATCACGCGCTCGGCCGCCGCTTCGGCGGTGGCGCCGGGCGGCGGCGGCGGGGCGGCGGACCAGGTGGCGAGGGCGAACGCGAGGTCGTGCATCGACTGAAAGCGCCGTCCCGGTTCCTTCTCCAGGCAGTGCCGCACGATGTGATCGATGGCCGGCGGGGTTGGGCGACCGACCTCCGAGAGCGGCTCCGGCGCCTCGGTCAGGGTGGCGGCGATCGCGCCGGCGCGGCTGCGGCGCGCAAACGGCGGGCGCCCGGAGACCATTTCGTAGAGCAGGCAGCCGAAGGCGAAGACGTCGCTGCGCGCATCCGCCTCCCGCCCTTCGAGCTGCTCCGGCGCCATGTAGTGCAGCGTCCCGAGGACCTCCCCGCGCTCGGTCAGCGAGCCGACCGCCGTTTCCCGCGTGGCCGGGTCGGCGAGGGCGTGGCTGGCCGCGTGCAGCTTCGCCAGGCCGAAGTCGAGGAGCTTCGGGCCGCCCTTGGTCAGGATGACGTTGCCGGGCTTGAGGTCGCGGTGCACGATGCCGTGGTCGTGGGCCGCCGCGAGCGCCAGGGCGATCGCCCTCGCCAGCTCGATCGCTTCCTCGAGCGGCAGGGCTCCGCGGGCGAGCCGCGCGGCGAGCGTCTCGCCCTCGAGGTACTCCATGACCAGGTAGTGGACGCCCTCGTGCGTGCCGACGTCGTGGAGCGTGCAGACCGCGGGGTGCGACAGCGCCGAGATCGCCCGCGCCTCGCGCTCGAAGCGCTCCCGCATGGCGGGGTCGTCCGCGTGCTGCCCCAGCAACACCTTGATCGCCACGGTGCGGCCGAGCCGCGTGTCGACCGCCTTGTACACCTCGCCCATCCCGCCGGCCGCGATCGGCGAGAGGACCTCGTACGGCCCGAGGCGGGCGCCGCGAGTCAGCGACATCGAGCGCTTCCCGTTCTGGTTGAAACGCGGAACGGCTCGGCGGCCATTCCCCACCGCGGCGCCAGGGATCAGGGGTTGAGCTGGACGAGGAACTCGACCGCCGCCGCGGCGCTGTCGGTGAAGAGGACGTGCGTGGCGTACTCGGGCCTCCCCTTCAGGAGCGCCTTCACCAGCGGCTCCACCGGCAGCGTCCGCGACCAGAACTTCCTCCCCGGGCCGCTGAGGAACACCATCGGGCAGAACTTGCCCATGAAGTTCTGCACGACGTCCTGGAAGATCTCCTGCACCGTCCCGGCGGAGCCCTCCGCGTACACGATGCCGTTGCGGGCCAGGGTGACCAGGCCATCCTCGCGGACGCTGTTCTGGAAGTACTTCGCGATGTGCGTCGCGAACGGGGTCGTCGGCTCGTAGCCGTAGAGCCAGGTCGGCACGGCGAGGCTCTCCCCCGCAGCGACCTCCCGGTCCGCGAAGATGGCGCTCGCCAGGCGGAACGCCGGCGCGAGCCAGCGGTGCAGCTCGACGGCGACGACCCGATCGACGCGGTCCTCCCTGCCGACCAGTCGGGCGGCGCCTGCGGGGAGGGCGGGAGCGGCTTGGAGCTCCGCGACCGCGGCGTCGACGCTGCCCCGCGGGTGGGACGAGAGGACGGCGCCGAGGTGGGTCGCCTCCATCGCGCCGGGCCCACCGCCGCTGGCGACCAGAAAGCCGGCGCGTGTCAGCTCGCAGGCGACGTGGGCGGCGGCCACGTACCCGGGCGTGCCGCGCACCATGGCGTGCCCGCCCATGATCGCGGCCACCCGCTCCCGCTTCGCGAGGAGCCTCTGCGCGGCCTCGGAGATCGAGTTGTCGTGCAGCGCCTCGAGCGTGATCGCGGCCGGATGCCGGGTCGGGTGCTTGCCGTTGGCGGCGAAGTACCTGAGGATCTCGACGTCGCGGCACGTCCCGTAGCTCTCCACGTCGCTCTCGGAGAACCCGGCGAACAGCTCGGGCATCGAGTAGAGCGTCGTGCGCAGCGGGTTGAAAGGCAGGCTCGTCGTGTCGCCCATCACGCCCACGCACCTTTCTCGGCGCCGCGTCGTGCGGACCGT
>JAKAFI010000070.1 GCA_021818005.1 Acidobacteriota bacterium
CACCCTCAAGAGGATCCGCCTCGACGCCCTGCCCGACCTGTCGGACACCCAGGTGATCATCTACTCGCGCTGGGACCGCTCCCCCGACATCATCGAGGACCAGGTCACCTACCCGATCATCTCCGCGCTGCTCGGCGCCCCGGGCGTCCAGGCGATCCGCGGGTTCTCGGATTTCGGATTCTCCTACGTCTACGTCATCTTCAAGGACGGCACCGACATCTACTGGGCGCGCTCCCGCGTCCTCGAGTACCTCTCCAAGATCCAGCAGCGCCTGCCGCAGGGGGTGCGGACCGAACTCGGCCCCGACGCGACCGGCGTCGGCTGGGTGTTCGAGTACGCCCTCGTCGACCGCTCCGGCACCCACTCCCTCGACGAGCTGCGGACGTACCAGGACTGGACGCTGCGCTACGCCCTGCAGGCGGTGCCGGGCGTCGCCGAGGTGGCGTCGCTCGGCGGCTACGTCAAGCAGTACCAGATCACCGTCGACCCGAACCGGCTGGCCGCGTTTCACATCCCCTTGAGCCAGGTGATCGACGCGGTGCGGCAGTCCAACAACGAAGTCGGCGGTCGCCTGCTCGAGTTCTCCGGCACCGAGTACATGGTGCGCGGGCGCGGCTACGCGCACTCGCTCGCGGACTTCGAGAAGATCGTCGTCAAGGTCGGCCAGGACGGCGTCCCCGTCTTGTTGCGCGACATCGCCCACGTCCAGCTCGGTCCGGAGATGCGGCGCGGCGTTGCCGATCTCGACGGCCTCGGCGACCACGTCGGCGGGATCGTCGTGATGCGCTACGGGGAGAACGCCCTCAACGTCATCAACCGGGTCAAGGAGAAGCTGCAGGAGATCGGCCCGTCGTTGCCGAAAGGGGTCGAGGTGGTCACGACGTACGATCGCTCCGACCTGATCCAGCGGGCGATCCACACGCTCACGCACGAGCTGACGGTCGAGATGATCATCGTCGCCCTCGTGATCCTGCTCTTCCTCTGGCACATCCCGTCGGCGCTGGTGCCGATCGTCACGATCCCGCTGTCGGTCCTGCTCGCGTTCATCCCGCTCTACATGATGGGGGTCACGGTCAACATCATGTCGCTCGCCGGCATCGCGATCTCGATCGGGGTGCTCGTGGACGGCGCGATCGTCGAGGTGGAGAACGCCTACAACAAGCTGCAGCAATGGGACGCCGACGGAAGGCACGGCGACTTCCACCTGGTGCGCCTCGAGGCGCTCAAGGAGGTCGGTCCCTCGGTCTTCTTCTCCCTGCTGGTGATCGCGGTCGCGTTCCTGCCGGTGTTCGCGCTGGTGGACCAGGAAGGTCGCCTGTTCAAACCGCTCGCCTACTCCAAGACCCTGGCCATGGCGATCGCATCGCTGCTCGCCATCACCCTCGACCCCGCGATGCGGATGCTGTTCACCAGGATGGACCCGTTCTCGTTCCGGCCGCGCTGGCTCGCGCGGCTGGCGACGAAGACGATGGTGGGAACCTACTACCCCGAGGAGAAGCACCCGATCAGCCGCGTCCTGTTCGCGGTGTACGAGCCGGCGTGCCGGTTCGTGCTCCGCCACCCGAAGGCCGTCATCGCGGGCGCGGTGGGGATCGTCGCGGTGAGCGTCCCGTTCTACTTCAAGCTCGGCTCGGAGTTCATGCCACCGCTCAACGAGGGGACGCTCCTGTACATGCCGAGCACGATCCAGCCCGGGGTCTCGGTGCAGCAGGCGCTCGACCTGCTGCAGACGCAGGACCGCGTCCTCAAGTCGTTCCCCGAGGTGGTGCGCGTGTTCGGCAAGGCGGGACGCGCCGACACCGCCACCGACCCCGCGCCGTTCTCGATGATGGAGACCACGGTCATCCTCAAGCCGGAGAACGAGTGGGAGGCGAAGCCGCGCTGGTACTCGTCGTGGGCGCCGCGGTGGCTGAAGCCGGCGTTGCGGCCGATCTGGCCCGACCACATCTCGTGGCAGGAACTGGTCGACAAGATGGACCGGGCGCTGCAGATCCCCGGCGTCTCCAACGCGTGGACGATGCCGATCCGGGCACGCATCGACATGCTCACGACCGGCGTCCGCACCCCGATCGGGATCAAGATCTTCGGCGCCAACCTGAAGGAGATCCAGCGTATCGGCGAGCAGATCGAATCGTTGCTGCGCACCGTCCCGGGAACGCGCAGCGTGTTCGCCGAGCGCGTCACCGGCGGGTACTTCGTCGACATCGACCCGCGCCGGGAGCAGCTCGCCCGTTACGGCCTCACGATCGGACAGCTCCAGGACGTGATCATGTCCGCGATCGGCGGCGAGAACGTCACCACCACCATCGAGGGGCGCGAGCGCTTCCCGGTCAACGTGCGCTACCCGCGCGAGCTGCGCGACAACCTCGACCGCTTGCGCCGCGTCCTCGTGGCGACTCCCACCGGGGCCCAGGTCCCGCTCGAACAGGTCGCCCGCGTCGAGCTGGTGCAGGGCCCGGCGATGATCCGGGACGAGAACGGCTTCCTTTCCGGGTACGTCTACGTCGACATCACGGGGAGCGACGTCGGCGGCTACGTCGAGCAGGCGAAGAAGCTGGTGCGCGAGCACGTCGCGCTGCAGCCAGGCTACGTGCTGCAGTGGTCCGGCCAGTACGAGAACATGATCCGCGTGCGGGAGCGGCTCAAGGTCGTGGTCCCGATCACCCTCGCGCTGATCTTCGTCCTGCTCTACGCGAACACCAGGTCCGCGTTCAAGGCGCTCGTGGTGATGCTGGCGGTGCCGTTCTCCGCCGTCGGCGCGATCTGGTTGTTCCACTTCCTGCACTACAACGTCTCGATCGCGGCCTGGGTCGGGATGATCGCCCTGCTCGGTCTCGACGCCGAGACCGGCGTCTTCATGCTCCTGTTCCTCGACCTCTCCTACGGCGAATATCTGCGGCGCGGGCTGCTGCGCACCCCCGCCGATCTCGACGAGGCGATCGTCCACGGCGCGGTCAAGCGGGTGCGCCCGAAGATGATGACGGTGGCGGCCGCGTTCATGGGGCTGTTGCCGATCATGTGGTCGACGTCGGCGGGCGCCGACGTGATGAAACGGATCGCGGCGCCGATGATCGGCGGCCTGGTGACCTCGTTCCTCCTCGAGCTGCTCGTCTACCCCGCGATCTACAAGCTGTGGAAGCGCCACACGGTGGTCCGGGAGGTGCCAGCGTGATCGGGCGGCCGCAGGTGAGCGGCGGGCTGAGTTGGAACGAGCCCGGGAGCGTGGACACCGAGTCTTCTCGGACGTTCCGAGAAGCCACTCGCAGGCCACGCCCCTCGTGGAGGGCATCCTCTCAGGCGGGTGGACGGTGATGAACGAGATAGCGATGAGCTCCACGGGCGGCGGTCGTCGAGAAGCGGCAAGCGACGCCTCGCTTTGGCCCGTGCATCCTGAAGTTCACGCGGACAAGGCTGGACGCTGCGCGAGTGACCCTAACGTCGTCGGGGTCGGTGGTTCACGAGGACCGATGCAGCCACGTCGTTACGGCCTTCGGACGGCTCTCTACGGTGTTCTCGGTCTGGTCTTCGGCGTGGCCGTGCTCCACCCGGTCTCGATGCTCATCTTTCGCTGGCTTGACCCGCGCCTTTCGGGCTCGATGACGACTCACTCTGAGTCGTTTCTGGCGCCGTTCCTGCACGCTTTCCGGCCGGACATGGCACCGATGGGCCTCGTCTTCGGCCTGTTCAGCGCGGCGATCGCGGTGATCGACGGCATCTATCGCCTTCGCCTCGCCCAGCAGCGCGACCGTCTCGCAGCTCAGCTCCTCGTCAACCGTCGCTATCGCAACCAGGTGCTGCAACAGGCGAGCCTCTTGCGGCGGCAGAACGAGCGCCTGTCGGCGATCGAGGAGGCCAACCGCCGGCATACGCGCTTCATGGTTCACGACTTCAAGGGTCACTTGCAGATCATCAAGGGCTTCTCCGAGTTGTTGCTCAGCAAGCTCAGGCCCGATGAGGAGCCCGCCACGACCGCTGCCCTCCGTCGCATCCGCCAGCAGGCCGACAAGATGTCCGGGGCGGTGATGGACCTGCTCGAGTTCTCGCGGCTCCGGGAGTCTCCGCAACTCGAGCTTCGGCTCGTCGATGTCGAGCCACTCATTCGCGAGTCCGCCGCCGACGGCTGTCTGCCGACACATCTCGGGTCCGTGGAGGTTGGCCCAACGACGGCGAACTGCCCCGGTGTGATGGCTGATCCCTTTCTCCTGCGTCGCGTCCTCGTCAACCTCGCCGCCAACGCCCTCAAACACAACCAGCCGGGTACTCACGTCGTGCTCGATGCCGAGGCAACGCCGCAAGGAGACGTGGTGTTCTCGTGCGCGGATGACGGGCAGGGACTTTCGGCCGAGGTCAAGGAGCGGTTGTTCCGGGAGTTTGCCAGTGGAGATCGCTCGGTCGATCACGACTCGACCGGGCTCGGTCTCGCGTTCTGCAAGACGGCGGTCGAAGCCCACGGCGGGCGCATCTGGTACGAGAGTCCCGGCGACCGGGGCGCGCGCTTCCTCTTCACCATTCCCTGCAAGCGAAAGGAGCCTCACGATGTCTGAAGAAATGCCTCGAACAGTTCTAGTCGTCGATGATGACCCCGACTTCGTCGCGTTCGTTGCGGCGGCGCTCGAGGAAGAGGAGTACAGGGTGGTGCGCGCCTACGATGGCGTCGAGGCGCTCGAGCTTGCTCGCCGAACGCCGCCCGACCTCGTAACTCTCGATCTCCAAATGCCCCGCAAGACCGGCGTGTTGTTCTATCGCCAGTTCAAAACGGACCCTCGCCTGCGCTCAGTGCCTGTCGTGGTCATCACCGGTCTTCGCCAGGCCAACTCCTATACGGCGCCGTTCGTCGACGCCTTCTTCGAGTTCAACGATCCCGCCATACCCAAGCCGGACGCTTTCCTCGACAAACCTTTCGCAAGAGAGGCACTGCTCTCCCTTGTGAAGGCGCAGCTCGCGACGCCCGCGGAGCCCAGGCCATGAGCCCCCACGAGCTGCGGAGGTTGGATCTGTCCGTTGATTCAGGTCAGTTGGGAGGAAGCGAAAGGGAGCGTGGCCCCGACTACGGGAGTTGCCGGCACGAGGCCCTTGGGGCTGGAGCCGGGGGCGGCGGTGGCCACGCGTCAGTGCCATCGGAGGAGCCATGAAGAAGGTCGGGAAGGTCATCTTGGGGGCGGCCGTCGTGCTGGTCGGGGCGGGAGTGATCGGTCTGAAGCACATGCTCGACCACGGGTTCAGCGCCAGAGACAAGCCAACCGAGATCGAAAAGGTCATTGCGAGGCGGCTTCGCTACCTGTCGATTCCCAGCGCGCACGCGCGCCTCACCAACCCCGTTCCCCTCACGCCGGAGGTCCTGGCGCGAGCCAGGGCCCACTTCGCGGACCACTGCGCCACCTGTCACGGCAACGATGGCCGGGGGAAGACCACGATCGGACAGAACCTCTATCCCAAGGTGCCCGACATGACGCTGAAGGAGACGCAGGACCTGCCCGATGGCCATCTCTTCTACATCATCAAGAACGGGGTCCGCCTGACCGGGATGCCGGCGTGGGGGGAAAACACGCCCGAGGACGATCGCGAGACGTGGGAGCTCGTCCACTTCATCCGCCACCTCCCGCACCTCACCGACAAGGAGCTGGCGCAGATGGAAGAACTCAACCCCAAGAGCCCGCAGGAGTGGGAACAAGAAGAGGCCGAGAAACGGTTTTTGGAGGGTGGGAGCACGAAGGCGCCCTCACCCCGAGGGAAGCTCGAGCAACACTAGGAAAGGGAGAACACCATGAAGAGGATCGCTGCCGTTCTGTTCTTTGCCACCGCCCTCACGGTCCCGGCTCTGTTGTTGGCGCACGAAGGGCACACCCATCACGTGATGGGCACCGTCAAGGCAATTTCCGCAACCGAAATCGATGTGAAGGACTCGGCCGGCAAGGTCGTGTCCTGCCAGCTCACCGCCGAGACCAAGTACCGGCGCGAGGAGACCAACGTGACTGCGGCCGACATCATGGTGGGCGAGCGTGTCGTGGTCGAAGCCACCGAAAAGGACGGCAAGATGATCGCCAAACTGGTCCTGCTTGGGAAGATGAGCATGTAGGAGCGGGCCAAGTGACCGTCTCCGCTGCCCGACGACGACGGCCTCCGATCGGTGCAGGGCGGCGGCTCTTTCGCTCCTTGACTTTGAAACGATATAGTGTCAGTATCGATTTGCGAGATGTGGTCGCGTTCTCTCGAATGCCGTAAGGGACAGATCCAGGAAAGTGGGGGTTCGTCATGAACAGGTTGAAGTGCTTCGCACTCGCAGCGTCAGCTGCGTTCTTGCCGCTGTTGGCTTCCGGTCAGGGCATGATGAGCGGCGGCGCCGGGACGCCGAACGGAACGGGGATGGTCACCGTCGCCAGCGATGGCTCGATCCTGGTGACGCAGATGGGGATGACGATGATGGGCAGCCCCGGCAGCGGCAGCGCGTCGCTGCAGCGCGCGGTCGTCGACCTGGGGACGACCGGCACCCAGCGCTGGCGGGCGACGTTCACCAACGGCTGGCCGATGATGGCCGGCTCCAACGGCGACCTCGTCGTGGTCATGGTCCTCAACAACGCGTGGATGTGGCGCTCGCTCTCCGGAATGGGGTGGTTCCCGTTCGGGACCACGCCGCCGAGCGGGACGCAGAGCGCGTCGCTCGTCGGGCTCGACCTCGCAACCGGCAGTCAGCGCTGGAGCACGACGCTTCCCGGAGATATGGGCTCGTACCCGCAGTTCTCCGCGGACGGTTCGCGAATCTACACGTCGGTGACCGACTTCGGCCCGGCCGGCACGATGGGGAGCGGGTCCATGATGCAGGGGAACACGGGTAGCTGGGCGACCCAGATGACGAACAAGATCGTCGCCCTCGATCGCGCGGGGAACATCGTGTGGACGACCGACCTGTCGACGTTGGGGTCGGGCGGGATGATGGCGCCATGACGACGCCCCGCACCCTCCGGCGCAGCATCCTCGCCCTCGCGGGGGCAGCCGTCCTCGCAGCGCTTCCGGCCGCGGCGGCCCCGGCCGGCCACCTCGAGGGCTACGTCCTCGCGGCCGCTCACCTCCCCGGCTTCTCCGGCTCGTATTGGACGACGGACCTCTGGATCTACACCGAGTCGGCCACGACCATCAACCTCTGGTACAACCGGAGCGGGCAGGACAACAGCAGCGTGCAGAGCGTCGTGATCCCCCTCACCCAACCGGTGACGTTCCTGCCGGACGTCGTGGCCAACACGTTCCACGCCGCCGGTACGAAGGGGTCGGTGCATTACCTGGCGAACGGGCTCGTCGAGGTCGTCGCCAAGACGTGGACTCCGGGGCCGACCGGGGGGACGTTCGGCCAGGTCGCGGACGGGATGCCGGTGTCGCTGGCTTCCACGCCCGGCGCCGGCCCCGACGGCTCGCTGCGGATGTTGGTCAACCAGGCGACGACCTCCCGCGTCAACCTCGGCCTCGTGAACGTGACGGGGAGCCCGGCGACCGTGAGCGTCGAGATCGACACCGCCGACGGCCAACCCGCGCCGGGGGCCTCCACGTTCACCGTGAACCTGCAGCCGTACGACATGCAGGAGAAGGACAAGATCCTCGCCGGCCTCAGCACGGCGGCGAGCCAGGGCCTGATCGTGCGCGCCAGCGTCAGCTCGGGGAACGGCGCGATCCTCGCGTACCTGTCCGAGGTTGACAACACGACCAACGCCCCCGCGACCCAGGAAGGGTTCAGGTTCGGCTACTGACGGCCCCGCGGCCCGCGCCGCGGCGCTCGAGAACAGGAAGGAATGACGCGAGATGAGGAACAAGATCGTTGCAGTGGCGGCGGCGGCCCTGATGCTCGGGGCCGTCGCCATGGCCGCGGGCGCCCCCGCGGCCGCGCCGGCCCCGAAGCCGCAGACGACCTGCCCGGTCACCGGCAAGCCGATCGACCCGAAGACGAGCCCGCACGTGGACTGGCAGGGACAGCGCATCTACTTCGCCGACGCGGCGGCCGCGGACACGTTCCGGCGCGACCCCGAGAAGGTGTTCGCCACGATCGCGGCGGAGGGCGTCACGCTGCAGAACATCCAGACCGTTTGCCCCGTCTCCGGCGAGAAACTCGAGGGCGGCGACATGGGCGAACCGGTGAGCCTCGTCTACAAGGGGCGCACGATCCGCTTCTGCTGTCCGATGTGCCCGCCGCAGTTCGAGAAGGACCCGGCCAAGTACCTGGCGAAGCTGCCGGGCGAGCAGAACGACAAGAAGTAGTCCGGAGCGAGCACTGGAAGAGCGGCTTGCACCGCCGGGCGCGTCCGTCACCGGCGAGAGAGCCGTGTGGCCTCGCCCGGTCGGCAGGTCGGGGTGATAGCCAGTCGCGCCCGTGGGCTCGACGGCTGGGCGATGGTACGGGCTTCCCGGCAGCCCGGCTTCTCGGGCGGGTGCGGCTGCGGCGAGTGAGCGGCGCGCCGGGATGTTTCCGCGACGCTTGACATCCGGTCCGGCCGGTACGATACTTCGCGTGGAGACGAATTGATGACCGGCCCACTCGACCAGCTCGTCGCGATCCACAAAGCCCTCGCCCACCCGGCCCGCGTGCGCGTCGTCATGATGCTGCGCCGCGGCGAGCTGTGCGTCTGCCAGATCAACGCCGTCATCGGCCTGGCGCCGTCCACGATGTCCGCACACCTGCGCGAGCTCAAGGACGCCGGCCTGCTCGCCGAGCGCAAGGCGGGCCGCTGGGTGCACTACCGCCTCGCCGCCGAGGGCGCCGCGGCCGCCGCGCTGCGCACCGTGACCGCCGCCCTCGCCGGCGCGCCCGAGGTCGCCGCCGACGCGGCGCTGCTCGCCGCGATCACGGCGTTGCCGGTCGAGGCGGTCACCCGGCCCGAGTTCGACGTCGCGGCGCTGCGCAGGACGTGCTGCCCGCCGCGGCGGCCGGCACGCGCGAGAGAGAAGAGCACGCGATGAACGACCAGGAGATCAAGGGCTCCGTCAGGCAGCACTACGCCTCGATCGCGCGCCGTGGCGGCGGTTGCTGCGGCCCGGCCCCGAGCTGCTGCGGCGCCGCCACCCCCGTAGCGATCGGCAAGGCGGTGGGCTACACCGACGCGGAGCTGGCCGCGGTGCCCGACGGCTCGAACCTCGGCCTCGGCTGCGGCAACCCCCTGGCGCTCGCGGCGCTGCGGCCCGGCGACGTGGTCGTGGACCTCGGGTCCGGCGCTGGCTTCGATTGCTTCCTCGCGGCGGGGCGCGTCGGTCCCAGCGGCCGCGTCATCGGCGTCGACATGACGCCGGAGATGCTCGATCGCGCCCGTGCCAACGCCGCCCGTGACGGCGCCGGCAACGTCGAGTTCCGTCTCGGCGAGATCGAGAACCTGCCGGTCGCCGACGGCACCGCGGACGTGGTGATCTCGAACTGCGTCATCAACCTCTCCACCGACAAGCCGCGCGTGTTCCGCGAGGCGCTCCGCGTCCTCAAGCCCGGCGGCCGGCTCATGGTCTCCGACCTCGTGCTCGACCGCCCGCTGCCGGACAGCGTGGCGCGCTCGGTCGCGGCGTACGCGGGGTGCATCGCCGGCGCGATGCTGCGGGAGGACTACCTCGCCGCCATCCGGGGAGCGGGTTTCGTCGACGTCGAGGTGCAGGCGGAGTCGGGCTACGAGATCGGCATCGCCGACGCCGACGACACCGAAGCGGCGCTCCTCGACGCCGTGGAGACCACGCCCGCCGACGCGCAGGCGGCCGCGGAGGCGGTCCGCAGCGTCCGCGTCTCGGCACGCAAGGAGACGCGGTGATGGCGGCCAGCGACCGCGCCGCGGGCCCGGCCGCGGGGGCCGTCAACCACAAGGTTCCGGCCTGGGTGGTGCGAACGCTCGTCGGCGTCGGCGCCGTCGCTCTCTGGGTGGCGCTGTACGCCAGCCTCGCCCCCCTTGCCCGTGCCGTGACCTACCGCCTCTTCTCCCTTGCGCCCGGCACCCACCTCGCCTCGGCGGTCGAGTTCTTCGTCTTCGAGGCGCCCAAGGTGCTCATGCTGCTCCTGCTCGTCGTGTTCGCGGTCGGGGTGGTGCGCTCGTTCTTCACGCCGGAGCGGACGCGCCGCATCCTCGCCGGGACGCACGAGTCGGTGGGCAACGTGCTCGCCTCGCTGCTCGGGGTCGTCACGCCGTTCTGCTCGTGCTCGGCGGTGCCGCTGTTCATCGGCTTCGTGACCACCGGCGTCCCGCTCGGGGTGACGTTCTCGTTCCTGGTCGCGGCGCCGATGATCAACGAGGTCGCCCTGGTGCTGCTGTTCGGCATGTTCGGCTGGAAGGTCGCCGCCGTGTACATGGGGACGGGCCTCGCGATCGCGATGACCTCCGGCTGGGTGATCGGCCGCCTCGGCATGGAGCGCCACGTCGAGCCGTGGGTGTACGAGATGAAGGCCGGGACCGCCGCCGACGGCGCCGGGCCGACCACCTGGGCCGACCGCGTTCGTTTCGGCCGCGACGCCGTGCGCGAGATCGTCGGCAAGGTGTGGCCGTACGTGCTCGCCGGCATCGCCGTCGGGGCCGGGATCCACGGCTGGGTGCCGACGAACTTCATGGCGTCGTTCATGGGCAAGGGCGTGTGGTGGGGCGTGCCGCTCGCGGTGCTGATCGGCGTGCCGATGTACTCGAACGCCGCCGGCATCATCCCGATCGTCAGCGCGCTGCTCGAGAAGGGCGCCGCGCTCGGGACCGTGCTCGCCTTCATGATGGCGGTCATCGGCCTCTCGTTCCCGGAGACGATCATCCTGCGCAAGGTGCTGCGCCCGCGCCTGATCGCGACGTTCGTCGGCGTCGTCGCGGCCGGCATCCTGGCCGTCGGCTTCCTCTTCAACGCGCTGTTCTAGGCGCCCGACACACGCGGGCGGGCGCCGGCCGCGGGGAGGTCCAGGAAGCGGATCAGGCGCTCGGCGAACCCCGGCTCGAGGTGGGGGTCGGAGTGGCCGCGGCCCGGCATCCGCCACACCTCGGCGCGGCCGCCGGACGCCCGCGCCAGGCGCTCGACGTTCTCGACGGGGACGGTCTCGTCGTCCTCGCCGTGGATCAGCAGCAGCCGCCCGCCGATACGTCCCACGTGGCGCTCCGGGGCCAGGTCGTCGAGGCGGACGCCGATGCGCCACTCGATGAACCGCAGCGTCAGCGGCATCGCCGGGGCGAGCAGCCACGCGGCCGCGCCGAGGCCGCGCATCGCGTCACCGGGGTGCGCGAACGCGCCGACCGTCGCCGCGGCGCGGATGCGCGGGTCGTGCGCGGCCGCGTGGATCGTCGCCGCGCCGCCGATCGAAAGCCCGACCACGCCGAGGCCGTCGAGGTCCACGTCCGGCCGGGCGGCGAGGTAGTCGACGGCGGCACGGATGTCCTCGGAGAACTTCTTCAGCGAGGCGTGGCCGTCGCTGTCGGAGAGGCCGTGGTGGCGCGCGTCGAACGCGAGCAGGTGGACGCCGGTCGGGTGGAGGATCGTCACGTACGACAGCATCCGTTCCGTGTTGCGGCCCCACCCGTGCACGAGCAGCACCGCACGCCGCCGCCCCTCCCCGCCCGGGACCCACCAGCCGTGCAGCCGCTTGCCGTTCGCGGTGGGGAACCAGACCTCCTCGTGGCCGATGCCGAGCGCCGCCGGGGTCCGCCTCGGCGCCACGCGCGTGCGGGTCCATGCCAACCTCATCGCGGCGATCACGCCGAGCTGGTACACGATCACGACGCCGCCGGCAACCAGCAGCCAGGTCCAGACCGTCATGAGCGGAGTCTAGCCCACCCCGCCGCGCCGCCTTG
>JAKAFI010000388.1 GCA_021818005.1 Acidobacteriota bacterium
AACTCCTTGACCATGCGCCCGCGCGGGAACCAGCCGAGGTCGCCGCCGTTCGTCTTCGAGCCGGGGTCGTCCGAGTACTCCTTGGCGAGCGCCGCGAAGTCACCGTGCAGGGCCTTGGCGCGCACCTCTTCGGCCTTCGCGAGCGCCGCCTTCCACCCCGCCGCGTCCTGCGTCGCGGGCCGGATCAGGATGTGGCGTGCGTGCACTTCCTCGGGCACCTTGAACTCGTCCTGGTGCGTGTTGTAGTACTCGGTGATCTGGCTCTCCGGCACGGTGAGGGTGTGGCGAAGCTTGGCGTCGTCCACCAGCAGGTAGTGCAGCTGGCGCTGCTCCGGATGGGTGAAACGCGCCTGGTTGGCGTCGTAGTACGCCTTGGCGTCGGCGTCGGTCACGGTCACGCCGGCGAGCGCCTTGTCCACCGGCACGAAGAGCACGTCGAACGAGACCGCCTCGTTGCGGCGGCGGTACTCGCGCTCCACGTCGGCGTCCGGGATCACGATGCCGGCGGCGAGCGTCTCCTGCAGCTTGGCGAGCTCGAGGTCCTGGCGCAAGCCGGCCTCGAAATCCTCGGGCGTCGTCTGGTTGGCGCGCAGGATGCGGGCGTACAGATCGGAGCCGACGAAGCTGCCGTCGCTGCGGCGGAACGCCGGGTACGACTCGATCTTGGCCAGGAGCTCCTTGTCCGTGACCTCGATCCCCATCTTCTTCGCCTCGGCGAGAAGCAGCGTGCGGTCGACGAGGTTCTGCATCGTGATCGTGCCCAGATCGAGCTGATCGCGCACCGCATCGAACTGCTTGCCGTACATCTGCTTGTAACGCTCCTCGGTGGATCGCACCTCGCGCAGGAACTGCGCCTCGGAGATGCTGACGTTGCCGATGCGCGCCGCCAGGCCGGCCAACCCGCGCGTCCTCGCGCGGCCGGTGCCCCAGTCCACGAAGATGAAGAACACGAACAGGAAGACGACGAACCACAGGATCCACTTGAGGTGTGTGAACTGATCACGGAGCGTCTTGAGCATTCCGCCTCCATCGCGCCCAAAGGCAGAGGATTCTATCCCACCGCCTCGCCGCGAGCAAGTTGCACGCCGCTCACTGGTTGCGTCGAATCCGCCGGGAATGCTAAGGTTGGCCGGGTTTGACCATGCGTCCCCCGTCATCGAGCCCGCCGGCACGACGTTTCGAGGTCGATTGGGTCGTCGTGTCGGTAGCCGGTGCGAAACGCTGGGGCATGCTCGCGTTCGCCGGGCTTCTGGTCGTCGGCGCGATTGCGACCGCCTTCTACCTCACCCACGAGCCGCCCGAGGCCAAGGCCCAGCGCCTGCTGCGCCGTGCGGCGGCGGCGCAGGAGCAGGTGCGGCGGGCCGGGTTCTCCGACAACCTCGCCAGCGAGTTCGACCAGGCGTCGCGGCTACTCGAGGAGGCCCGTTCCGACTGGGATCGCAAAGACTTCCCCGCCTGCATCGCGCGCGCCGGCGACGCGCTGCAGCGCTTCGAGCTGCTCGGCGGCCTCGTCAACCGCGAGTTCGTCGGCTCGGGCCAGGTCATTTCGCTGCACGGCAAGGTCGAGGTGCAGCGCGCCAACCAGACGACATGGGAGCGCGCCCGCGAGAAACAGGCGCTGTACAACGGTGACTTCGTCAAGACCGGGCCGGACGCGTTTGCCGAGGTCCTGTTCTCCGACGGCGCCGTCTACAAGATCGGCTCCGATTCGCTGCTCGAGGTGCACCGCGAGGCGCGCGGCGGCCGTTCACCGTCGCCCGGCGAGGTCAAGGTCAAGGTCGGGCAGGTCAACGTCTTCACCGCCGCCAACTCGTCGTCGGTCGTCACCGACGCGGCGCGCGCCGATGTCGAGCGTGACAGCCGCGTCGGCGTCGAGGTAGCGGAGGACTCCGGCACCTTGGTCGCCGCGTACGCCGGCCGCGCGAAGGTCACCGGCGCGAGCGGCGACCAGATGGAGTTGGGGACGCGGCAGGCGGTGAGCGCCGCGCCGGGCGGCAAGCTCGGCCCGCAGCAGACGGTGCCCGACGTGCCGTACCCGGAGAAGCCGCGGGTGAACTTCCTGGTCAACATGGACACCTCCAACCGCGTCGAGCTCGGCTGGCGCCCGGTTCCAGGGAGCGTCGGCTACGAGCTGCAGGTCAGTCGCTCGCGCGTGTTCGCCGCCTCGACGCTGGAGTTCCCCGCCCACCGCCTGGAAGGGAACTCGGCGGTCCTGAAGATCATCAAGCCGGGGACGTACTACTGGCGCGTCGCGGCGCTCGGCAACGGCGGCATCCATTCGGAGTGGAGCTCGCCGCGATCGTTCAAGGCGTTCACCGGGCCTCGGGTCGAGGCGCTGACCGACACGACGCCGCCCCGGCTCGAGGTGCAAAAGCCGACGCAGATGGGGAACTTCTTCATCCTGCAGGGGGTCACCGAGCCCGGCGCCACGGTCACGATCAACGGCGAGCCGGTCGAGGTGTCGGGGGACGGCACCTTCAAGAAGGCCGTGGCCCTCAACCACGAGGGGTGGAACACGATCGTGACGAGAGCCACAGACCCGGCCGGCAATACGGCGGAAGATCG
>JAKAFI010000071.1 GCA_021818005.1 Acidobacteriota bacterium
CGCCTGCCCGTTCGAGTACGGCAAGGAGGGCGCCACCCCGCAGGAGATCTTCGCCATCGCCCGCACGCCCCGCCAGCCCAACGAGGCCAACTGGCAGGTTCGCGTGGTGCCGAACAAGTTCCCGGCGCTGCGCGTCGAGGGCGAGCTGTCCCGCGAGGCGGTCGGGATGTTCGACCGCGTCAACGGGATCGGCGCCCACGAGGTCATCGTCGAGACGCCCGTTCACAACCGCCCGATGGCCGACATGAGCGCCGAGGAGATCGCGCTCGTCTTCCGGGCGTGGCGGGAGCGGCTTCTCGACCTGCGCCGCGACATCCGCATCCGTTACGTGCTGATCTTCAAGAACCACGGTCGCGAGGCCGGTGCGTCGCTGTTCCACCCCCACTCCCAGCTCATCGCCACGCCGATCATCCCGACCTACGTCGTCGAGGAGCTCAACGTGGCACGGGAGCACTGGGCGCACAAGGAGCGCTGCATCTTCTGCGACCTCATCCGGCAGGAGCGGGCGCTCGCCGACCGCGTGGCGCTGGAGACCGAGCGCTTCGTCCTCCTCGAACCGTTCGCTGCCTCGTTCCCGTTCGAGACCTGGCTGCTCCCCAAGGACCACTCCCACGACTTCGCCCTGTGCACCGACCAGCTCCTCGACAACCTGGCACGGCTGGTGCGCGATTTCCTGCGCCGCATCCGCACGTTGCTCGACGACCCGCCGTACAACTTCGTCCTCCACACGGCGCCGAGCCCGCACCCGCGTCCGGGCCAGCCGCGCTACTGGACCACGATCGAGTACGACTACCACTGGCACCTCGAGTTCATCCCCAGGATCACCCGCATCGCCGGCTTCGAGTGGGGCTCCGGCTTCAATATCAACCCCACCCCGCCGGAGGAGGCGGCGCGCTTCCTGCGCGAGGTCACGGTGGATGAGGAAAGTTGAGAGTTGAGAGTTGAGAGTGAAGAGTGAAGAGTTGAATACCGTGACTGCGACGAAGGCGTAAGGAGCGGAGGGCCGGCATGCGCATCGCACACCTGGCGTCCGAGGTCGCGCCGTTCTCGAAGACCGGCGGCCTCGCAGATGTCGCCGGCTCGTTGCCCCCGGCGCTCGCCGGCCTCGGGCACGAGGTGACGGTGGCCGTCCCGGCCCACCGCACCACGCTCGCGGAGAGCGTCCCGGGCACGGCGCGCGGTGAGGTGCGGGCGCTCGGCTACCGGGCGGCGGTGAGCGAGCTGTCGCACCGCGGCGTCCGCGTCGTCTTCCTCGACTGCCCGGCGCTCTACGTGCGGCCGTCGCTGTACTCGCTCGCGGACCAGGACTACCCCGACAACGCGCTCCGCTTCGCCTTCTTCGTCCGCGCCGCGCTCGCCGCGATCGCCAGGCTCGGCGGCGCCGACGTGGTCCACGCCCACGACTGGCAGGCGGCTCTGGCGCCGCTGCTGCTGCGCCACGACGGCCAGACGCGCTTCGCGATGCCGGCCGCCCGGACCGTGCTCACGGTCCACAACCTGGCGTACCAGGGAACCTTCCCGCCGTGGGCCCTGGAGGCCTGCGGGATCCCTCGCCGGCTCTTCACGATGGAGCTCCTCGAGTTCTACGGCGCCGCCAACCTCCTCAAGAGCGGGTTGGTGAGCGCCGACGCGATCACGACCGTCTCCCCGACGTACGCCCGCGAGATCCTCTCCCCCGAGTTCGGGTGCGGCCTCGAAGGGGTGCTCGCCGCCCGATCGGACGCCGTCACCGGGATCCTCAACGGCCTCGACCTCGACGAGTGGGACCCGACACGCGACGCGTTCCTGGAGCGGCTGTACGGCGCGGACGACGCCGCCGCGGGCAAGCGCGCCGCCCGCGACGCGCTCGCCGCCGAGCTCGGCCTCGCCGCCGGCCGCCGGCCCCTGCTCGGCATGGTCTCGCGCCTCGCCGAGCAGAAGGGCGCCGATCTGCTCGCGGCCGCGCTCGACGAGGTCGTGGACGCGGGCTTCGACGTCGTCGTGCTCGGCGCCGGCGAGCGCCGCTACGAGCAGGCGCTGCGCGCCGGCCAGGCCGCCCACCCCGGCCGGGTCGCGGCCGCGATCCGCTTCGACGAGCGCCTGGCGCACCGCATCTACGCCGCCGCCGACCTCTTCCTCATGCCGAGCCGGTACGAGCCGTGCGGCCTCGGGCAGATGATCGCGATGCGCTACGGCGCCCTGCCGGTCGTCACCCGCACCGGCGGCCTCGCCGACACCGTGACGGACGCCGGCAAGCCCGACGGCACCGGCTTCGTCCTCGACGCGATGACACCGGCTGCGCTGATGTCCGCGCTGGCCCGGGCGCGCAAGCTCCTCGCCGCGCCGCGGCGGCTGCAGGCGATGCGCGCGCGTGCGATGACCCGCGACTTCTCGTGGACCGCCTCGGCCCGCGCGTACGCCGCGCTCTACGAGCGCCTGCTCGCCGCCCCCCCGCGACCACTGGCGTAGCAAGCTCCGGGCTCCGGAAAGACCGTGGTCCGTGGTCCGTGGTCCGTGGTCCGAACCGGCCGTGGCGGCGGCACGCCGCGCGGCCTCGAGCGCCTCCCCCGCAGGCCCCCACTCCATCGAAGGCAGAGCCACGCCCCTCGCGGCGTGTAGCCGCGTCGCCGCCGTTGGGCCAGATGCAAGGCGGACGAGGCGGGAGGAGCGGAGCGTGCCTGGAAGGCACGTGAGCATCCGATCCGCCGAGTCCAACGCAGCAGATGGCCCGGCGCCGGCGGCGCCAGAAGCGAGGGCGGGTTCCTACTCCTCGACCGGGCGCTTCTTGCCGAACAGCCAGGCGACCAGGACCCCGAGGAGGTACAGCCCGATCATCGGCAGGGCAAACACGCACTGGGTCGGGATGTCGGGGGTCGGCGTGATGATCGCCGCGATGATGAAGATGATCAGCACCGCGAAGCGGAAGTACTTGAGCAGGAGCTTCGCCGTGACGATGCCGAAGCGGGCCAGGACCATGATCAGCACCGGCAGCTCGAACACCAGGCCGAGACCGAGGATCACCTTGCTGGCCATCGCGAAGTACTCGTTGATCGTGATCACCTGACGGAAGTCCTTGCCGACGGAGAGCAGGAACTTCACCACCATCGGGAACGCGACCTTGTACCCGAAGTAGCCGCCGGAGAGGAAGAACACCGTCGTCAACGTGACGAACGGCACCACCAGCCGGCGCTCGTGCCGGTACAGCGCCGGCGAGACGAACAGCCAGAACTGCCAGAGCACGACCGGGGAGGCGACGAAGACCCCCGCCAGGAGCGCGACCTTCATGTACAGCATGAACGGGTCGACCAGGCCGGTGAACGCCAGCTTCTCGCCGGCGGGCAGGAACTGCGTGATCGGCATCGCCATCCAGGCGAAGATCGGCTGCGCCCAGTACCAGCACAGGAGGAAGCCGACGAAGACCGCCACGATCGACCACATGAGGCGAGCGCGCAGCTCCTCGAGGTGCTCGATGAGCGTCATCCGCCTGAGCTCCTCGCCGGTCTCGGCTGGCCGCTGCCACGTCTCGGCCATCGCCTACGAGGTCTCCGAGGGGCCGGACTTCTCTTCGGGCCGCGTCGCGGCCGGTTCACCGGCGGCCGCCGTGGTCGCCGGTGCGTCCTGGGCCGCCGGGGGCGCGGCCGGCGGCGGGGCCGGCGGGGTTAACCGTGCCGCCTCCTCCACCTCTCGCCTGGCCTTCTTGAGCTCGTCGACCTGGATCTCCTCCTCGAGCGAGCGCTGCAGGTCGTTGGTCGCGCGCTTGAACTCGTTCATCGCCTTGCCCAGGGTGCGCCCGATCTCAGGCAGCTTGCGCGGCCCGAACAGGAGCAGCGCAATGATGAAGATCAGCAGCAGCTCGGGAAGCCCGATCGATCCGAACATGGCGCCTACCCCCAACCCGGGCCGGCCACCAGCCGGCCGGCCGAGTATAGTGTGCTACAGTCTCGTTCCCAAGGGGGCAGGATGACGGGACTGCGACGAGGACTCCTGGCGGCGGTGGTCGTGGGGGCTGGGGCGTTGGCCGGCGCGGTCGCCGGCCAGGCGACGCACACCGAGTTCGCCTCCTCCGACAAGTTCATCCGGCGCTACACCGCGCTGCTTCGCCTCGTCATGGCCAACGCCCCGCAGAAGGTCGAGCCCGCCGACATCGTCTACTCGAGCATCGACGGGATGCTCGCGTTCCTCGATCCCCACACCAACTTCATGCGCCCGGAGACCTGGGCGCGGATGCGCGAGCACCAGCAGGGGTCGTTCCACGGCATCGGGGTCATCATCTCGGTGCGCGGCGGCAAGATCACCATCATCACCCCGGTCGAGGGCACGCCCGCGGCCCGCCTCGGCCTGCGCGCCGGCGACGTGATCGAGAGCGTGGACGGCGTCTCCACCGAGGGGATGGACATCGACGAGGCCGCGCGCCGGTTGCGCGGCCCCGAGGGCTCCACGGTCCGCATCACGATCTCCCGGCAGGGCCTCGCCGCCCCGCTCGAGCTCACGATCCAGCGCGCGCGCGTCCCTTCGGACTCGGTGCGCTACTCGTTCATGATCGGCAAGGACACGGCGTACATCCGGATCTCCGACTTCACCCGTACCACCGGGGACGAGGTGCGCAAGGCGCTCGAGAGGCTGCAGGCCGAGGGGGCGACGCGCCTCCTGCTCGACGTGCGCGACAACCCCGGCGGCCTCGTCGACGCCGCGGTCGCGACCGCCTCGATCGTGCTCGAGCCCGGCCAGGAAGTGTTCTCGACCAAGGGGCGCACGGCGGACTCGATGCAGGACTACCGCGCCGCCCGCGACGGACTGCACTTCAACGGCCCCGTCGTCGTCCTCGTCAACCGGGGCTCGGCCTCGGCCGCCGAGATCGTCGCCGGGGCGATCCAGGACCACGACCGCGGCATCCTGGTCGGCGAGACCACGTTCGGCAAGGGCGTGGTGCAGACGATCTACCCGGTGCGCGATGCCGCCCTCGCGCTCACGACGGCCAAGTACTACACCCCCTCGGGACGCTGCATCCAGCGGGACTGGGATTCGTTCTTCACCTACATCCACCCGCCCGAGGAGACGCCGGGCGCCCCCGCGCCGCAACCCAAGGGCCCGGTGTTCTACACCGACTCCGGGCGTAAGGTGTTCGGCGGCGGAGGGATCACCCCCGACCACGAGGTGGCGCTCGGCGAGTACTCCGAGCGGATGGCGCGCCTGCTCGGCAACTCGGCGTTCTTCCACTTCGCCGTCGGCTATCTCGCCGACAAGCCCGACAAGGCCGCGGCGGCGCAAGCGTTCACGGTGACCGACGACGTCATCAAGACGTTCCGCGCCCAGGTCATCGAGAAGAAGTGGCTCTCGCCGGCCGAGATCGACGCCGCCCTCGCGAACGCGACCGACCGGCGCGAGATCGGGATCGCGCTGCGCTCCGAGGTCCTCAACGCCGGGGTCTCGCTCACCGCCGGCTACCGCGTCTTCCTCGAGACCGACGAGCAGGCGCAGGCGGCGCTCGGCTACTTCGACGAGGCCGCCAAGCTCGAGGCCACCGCGAAGGCCGACGACGCCAAGCGGGCGCAGGCCGACGCCCGGGCCGGCGCCGTCTCCGGCTCGTGACGCGGCCGCCTCGCTCTTGACGGGCCGGCGTCCCGATGGCCGGGCGGGCTGCGGCCGCCGGCAAGAGACACGGAGGAAACCGTGAGGACGATCATCGAGCCGTTCCGCATCAAGGTCGTCGAACCGATCCGCATGACCACGCGCGAGGAACGCGCCGCCCTGATCGCGGACGCGGGCTACAACCCGTTCCGGCTCAGGGCGGAGCACGTGCTGATCGACCTGCTGACCGATTCCGGCACCGGCGCGATGAGCACGCACCAGTGGGCCGGCGTGATGGAGGGCGACGAGTCGTACGCCGGCGCGCGCTCGTTCTTCCGCTTCGAGGCCGCCGTCCGCGGCATCTTCGGCCACACCCACGTCATCCCCACGCACCAGGGCCGCGCCAGCGAGCGCCTGCTCTGCCGGGCGGTGGTCAAGCGCGGCGACGTGATCCCGGGCAACACCCACTTCGACACCACCCGCGCCAACATCGAGGACACCGGCGCCGAGGCGCGCGACATGGTGATCCCCGAGGGTCACGACCCCGAGCTCGAGCATCCGTTCAAGGGGAACATCGACCTCGCCGCGCTCGAGCGCTGCCTGGCCGAGGTCGGCCCGGAGCGCGTGCCGTTCGTCCTCATCACCGTCACCAACAACTCCGGCGGCGGCCAACCGGTCTCGATGGCGAACCTCGCGGGGGCGCGCGCCGTCTGCGACCGCTTCGGCGTCCCGCTCCTCCTCGACGCGGCCCGCTTCGCCGAGAACGCCTACTTCATCAAGCTGCGCGAGCCAGGCTATTCGGACAAGAGCCCGCGCGAGATCGCCCGCGCCATGTTCGCCCTCTCCGACGGCGCGATGATGTCGATGAAGAAGGACGCGTTCGGCAACATCGGCGGCGTGATCTCGATCAACTCGGACGCGTGGGCCGAGAAGGTTCGCACCGCGCTGATCCTCACCGAAGGGTTCATCACCTACGGCGGCCTCGCCGGGCGCGACCTCGAGGCGCTCGCCATCGGCATCGACGAGATCCTCGACGAGGAGTACTTGAGGTACCGCATCGCGTCCACGGCGTACGTCGGCAACCACCTCGCCGCGGCCGGCGTGCCGCTGCTCAAGCCGATCGGCGGCCACGCCGTCTACCTGAACGGCCGCAAGTTCTGCGATCACATCCCGGACGAGCAACTGCCGGGGTGGGCGCTCTCGGTGGCGCTGTACGAGCACGTCGGCGTGCGCGCCTGCGAGATCGGCAACGTCATGTTCGGCACCCAGGACCGGAAGACCGGCACGTGGCAGTGGCCCGCGCTCGACCTCGTCCGCCTCGCCATCCCCCGCCGCACCTACACCCAGAGCCACATGGACTACGTCGTCGAGGGGATCATCGAGCTGCACCGGCGCCGCTGCGAGATCCGCGGCCTGCGGTTCGTCAACCGCCCGGCCGTCCTCCCCCACTTCACCGCGGCGTTCGAGCAGGTTTAGAGGGCGGGGTTCGGGGTTCTGGAACTGAAAGACGTGGTCCGTGGTCAGTGGTCCGTGGTCAGAAGAGGCGGAGATGTCATGCCCGCGTTCGCGGGCATGACGGATGAAGAACCCCCCGGGCCCCGGCTCCGGGGAGCAAACACCTCGAGGCCGCGGGCAGCAGATGAGGCGCAAGTCATTATTCCGCTTTAACTTATTCCAAAATGCGAAACACAAGGAGTGGTACAATTAGAACATGAAGGGGCGGCAATCTCGGGTTTGGGTTCGCCTTCTCCGGCGGGACGCCGGTGCTCCACCGACCACGGACGGCGGTCCAGGGGGGGCCGACGGGGTGCGGCTCGCCTGGGAGCTGAGCCAGGAGCAGTGGGCGCTCAAGAGGGACCATGATCCCGTTGAACCAGGACTTCAAAGATCTGTTGTCGTGCTTGCTCGCCGCTGACGTGCGCTTCCTGCTCGTCGGTGGCTACGCGCTCGCGTTCCACGGCCATCCCCGCGCCACCAAGGACATGGACGTGTGGGTCGAGCCGACGGCGGACAACGCCGAACGTGTCCTGCGAGCGCTCGCGGCCTTCGGTGCCCCGACAGCCACGTTGACCGCGAACGATCTTTCCGACCCGCACACGGTTTTCCAGATCGGCGTCCCCCCTCGCCGTGTGGATCTGGTCTGCTCCATCGACGGCGTTGGCTTCGGCGACGCGTGGCCGCAACGGGAAACGCTGCACCTCGACGAGCTCGAAGTCCCCGTCATCGGCCTCGACGCAATGCTGGCGAACAAGCGGGCAACCGGCCGCCCCCAGGACCAGGCTGACGCCGAGGTCATCCGCGGCCTGCTCAAGAAGCGCCCCTGACGAACGTGGGCCGACCGATGCTGGCGGCGCCAGTGGCGGCAGCCGGGGCTACTACAGAGACTTGGAGTAGATGCGGTATGTCTTGGTCTGCTCCGCGTCCATCAGCCTGACGGTCCGCTTCGCCAGCTCGTTGTCCTCGAGGATCCACGAGTACTCGCAGGTGCTGTAGCCGCGGTCGAGCGCCGCCTTGAGCCCCTCGTAGAACATCACGCCCTCGATCCCGCGCAGGCGGTACTCCTCCTTGACGCCCATCGTGATCAGGCGGAGGCCGACGCGGCGGCGGCCGATCAGCATCGCCCGCAGCAGGCGGATCGGGTTCGCCATGCTGCCGTTGAGCACGGCGAGGGCGGGGTTGGCGTCGGGGATCGCGAGCAGGAACCCGGCAGGATCGCCGGCGACGAAGCCGATGCGCAGCAGCGGCGGGTCGACCAGCGGCTTGAGGTCCTTGGCGAGGAAGTCGAACTCGGCCTCGCTGACCGGGACGAACCCCCAGTTCTTCTCCCAAGCGCGGTTGTAGATGTCGCGGATGATCTGCACCTCGCTCGCGAACTCCTTCAAGTTCACCGGGCGGATGACCAGGTCGGGCTCGCGCCGGCGCGTGCGGTCGGCGAACTTCTCCAGGCGCTCGAGCGACTTCGCGTGCACGGGCGAGGCGTAGGCGAACAGGTCCTTGGCCTTGGCGAGGCCGGTGGCCTCGAGCAGCTCGCCGTAGCGCGGCGGGTTGTACGTCATCATCACGGTCGGCGGCGTGTCGAACCCGCGCACCAGCAGGCCCGCCTCGTAGTTGGTCGACGGGTTCACGGGTCCGACGAGGGTGTCGCAGCCGCGCTCCTTCACCCACGCCGCCGCAGCCGCCACCAACGCCGTCACGGCCTCGGGGTCGTCCTCGCACTCGAAGAACCCGAAGAAGCCCGACCTGTCGCCGTGGTAGGCGTTGTAGGCCCGGTTCGTGATCGCCGCGATCCGACCTGCGACGCGCGTGCCGCGCCAGGCGAGGAAGAGCTCCCGGTCGGCCGCGCCGTTGGCGTAGAAGGGGTGCTTCTTCTCGACCGCCCCGCGCACCTGCGCCTTGAGCGGAGGCACCCAACAGGGGTCCCCGGCGTAGAGCCGCCAGGGCAGATCGATGAACCGCCGCAGGTCGCCGGCCGTCCGCACCGGGACGACGCGCAGCGCCGCCGCGTTCACCGGATGATCCCGACTTCCCGGCCGACCTTGGCGAACGCTGCGAGGGAGCGCTCGAGCTGCTCCCGTGTGTGCGTCGCCATGTACGAGGTGCGCAGCAGCGCGCGCCCGGGCGGCACCGCCGGCGAGACCACCGGGTTGACGAACACGCCCTCCTCCTGCAGCCGTTTGGCCATGATGAACGCGACCGTGTCGTCGCCCGCCAGCACCGGGATCACCGGGGTGGCGGACTCGCCGGTATCGAAGCCGAGCGACTTGAACCCGGCCGCCATGAACCTGGTGTTCTCCCACAGCCGCGCCCGGCGCTCGGGCTCGCGCTCGATGATCTCCAGCGCCTTGAGCACCGACGCCACCGACGCCGGGGGCGCGGCCGCCGAGAAGATCATCGAGCGGGCGCGGTGCTTGATGTAGTCGACCACCGTCGCCTCACCGGCGATGAAGCCGCCGACGCTCGCCAGCGACTTGGAGAACGTGCCCATGATCAGGTCGACATCGTCCTCGAGGCCGAAGTGCTCGGCGGTCCCGCGGCCGTGCTCGCCGAGCACGCCGATCCCGTGCGCGTCGTCGACCATCACGCGGCAGCCGTGCGGCTTCACAGCCTTGACGAGGCCCGGGAGGTTGACGAGGTCGCCCTCCATCGAGAACACCCCGTCGACCACCACCATCGCGGCCTTCTTCGAGTCGTGCACCGCCAGCCGCCTCGCGAGGTCGTCCATGTCGTTGTGGTGGAACTTGACGACCGAACCGAACCCCAGCCTGGCGCCGTCGATGATGCAGGCGTGATCGAGCTTGTCGAGGTAGACCACGTCGCCGCGCTCGACCAGGCAGGAGATCACCCCGAGGTTGACCTGGAAGCCGGTGGAGAACGCCAGCGCCGCCGGCTTGCGCATGAACGCGGCCAACTTCTCCTCGAGTTGGACGTGGATGTCGAGCGTGCCGTTGAGGAAGCGCGACCCGGCGCAGCCGGTGCCGTACTTGGTGATCGCATCCTGCGCCGCGCGCTTGACTTCGGGGTGGTTGGTGAGGCCGAGGTAGCTGTTGGAGCCGAGCATCACGACGGGCTTGCCGTCGATCAGCACCTCCGGGTCCTGCCCTGAGGAGATCGTGCGGAAGTATGGGTAGAGACCGGCCCTCTTGATCGCGTTCGCGGTGTCGAACGTATAGCACTTCTCGAAGATATCCACTCCGCCTCCAGACCGATCTCGTGCGACCGATGCGCCGCCCGCATGGTATCACGCGGTTACACCCATCCGTGACGCCGATACCACGCCCACGTCGCGGCCGCGCCGTCGCGCAGCGGCACGAACCCGGGCAGGCCGAGCGCGGCGAGCGAGGAGGCGCTGCGGGCCGACCAGTGGCGGGCCAGCAGCTCGCGCGCCTTGTCGGAGGTCATCGCGACCCGCCGCATGCCGAGCGCGTGCAGCGCGTCGCCGCCGAGCCCGAGGAGGCGGACCACGGCGGCGGGCACCGGGACGACCCTGGCCCGCACCCCGCCGCTCGCGGCGAGCGCCCGCACCAGCTCGGCGACCGTGAGCGGGGCCGGCTCACCGAGGTGGAGCAGGCGGCCGTCGGCGCGGCCGGCGGCGGCGGCGAGGATCGCGCGCACGACGTCGGCGACGAACGCCACGCTCACCCGGCGCTCGCCGGCGGGGATCGTCACCAGACCGCGCGCGGCCATGCGAAAGAAGTGCAGCACGTCGATGTCGCGCGGGCCGTACACCGCGGGCGGGCGCACGACCACCCACGGGCCGGGGTGCGCGCGGGCCGCGGCCTCGCCGGCGAGCTTCGAGCGCCCGTACGCCGAGATCGGGTGGGGCTCGTCCTCCGGCGCCGATCCGGCCGGATCGGCGCTCGGGCCGGCGGCGGCCAGCGACGAGACGTGCACGAGTCGGGCCGTCGCAGCCCCCGCCGCGAGAGCCGCAACGAGGTTCTCGGTCCCGCCCCGGTTAGCGCGGTCGAAGCGCGCAGCGCTCGGCGCCCGGACCACGCCGGCCAGGTGCACGACGGTGCCGCAACCGGCCACCAGCTCGGCGAGCGCGCCGGCGTCGTCGAGACCGCCGGTGACGACCTCGCCTCCGGCGCGAGCCCGGTCGGAGAGCCGGGCGGGATCTCGCGCCAGCAGCCGCGGTCTGATGCCGCCGTCGAGCAGCGCCGCGACGAGGTGGCCGCCGATGAAGCCCGTCGCGCCGGTGACCGCCACCGGCGGCCGGATCGCCGGACACCACACCGCCAGCTCGTCGGCGGCGAGCTCGGCCGGCAGCGCGCGCCACCCGGCAGCGCCGCCCTCGCTCATTCCTCGTGTCCCGCCGCGCGCTCTTCGGCTCCGCCCTCCTCGCGGTACTCCCCCCAGGTCTGGGGTGTCTCCCAGACGCGGACCGACTCGAGCCGGACCGTCGCCGGGACGCGGTAGGTCGCCCCGCCGGGGGCCCGGACCTCCATCCCGGGGCGGAACGCGGCGGCGATCGCACGGAAGAGATGGCGGGCGAGCACCTCGGTCGTCGGGTCGCCGTCCTCGAGCAGCACGACGCGCTCGGCGAACGGGGCGAACGCGTCCCTGAGCGGGTCGGTGGCCGCGAGCAGCATCGCGTGGTCGAAGCGCTCCAGCTCCTG
>JAKAFI010000389.1 GCA_021818005.1 Acidobacteriota bacterium
CGAACAGTTGCGTTTCAACCGCGCCGAGCTCCTCGAGTGGGCCAGCGCCAACAAAGCACAGGTTTCGCCCGAGCTGTTCGCCGAGCCGGAGAGCGCTGCGACGCCGGCGCCGGCGCTCGAGCAGGCGCTGCGCGACGGCGGCATCCACTACCGCGTCGGGGGCGACGGAACCCGTACGGTCCTCGCCGCCGTCGTCGAGCTGATGCGGCTCCCCGAGGAGGTGGACCGCGGCTTCCTGCTGCAGGTGCTGTTGGCGCGCGAGGCGCTGCAGTCCACCGGGATCGGCGACGGCATCGCCATCCCCCACCCGCGCAGCCCGATCGTCCTCCACATCCCCCGTCCCTCGGCGGCGCTCTGCTTCCTCGAGCGGCCGGTGGACTTTGCCGCCCTCGACGGCCGTCCCGTACACGCGCTCTTCACCCTGGTGTCGCCGACGGCTCGCGCTCACCTGCAGCTGCTGTCGCGGGTCGCGTACGCACTGCGCGACGAGGCGTTCCGGGGACTCATCACGCGGGTGGCCGGCCGCGACGAGATCCTGGCGGCGGCCGCGCGCATCGACCTTGAGGTCGCCGCGCACACCGGCGCCGCGCCGGCCGCGGGGGCCTGATTGGGCGCGTTCCTGGCCGGGCTCGGCCTGATCGTCTCCGGTGGCCTGGCCTCGGTCCTCGTGGGCCGCCGCTGGCGCTCGTGCGCCGCCGTCGCGGGGATCGTGACGGGCAGCCTCTGCGGCCTCGTCGCGGCGGGTCGCGCCCTGGCCGGCGCCACCGTCCCCACGATGCACGTCGCGTGGCCGGTCCCCTACGGGTCGTTCTCGCTCGCCATCGATCCGCTCTCCGCGCTCTTCCTCGTGGCGCTGTTCGTGCTCGCACCGCTCGCGGCGGTCTACGGCGGCCGTTACCTCGAGGAGGAGCACCGCGGGCGGTCGATCGGCGGCGTCTGGTTCTTCACCAGTCTGCTCATCGCCGCCATCGCGGTGGTCTTCGCCGCCCGCAACGGCGTGCTGTTCCTTGTCGCCTGGGAAGTGATGTCGGTTGCCGCGTACTTCCTGGTGACGTTCGAGCACCACCGTGACGAGGTCCGCGAGGCGGGCTGGACGTACCTGGTCGCGACGCATCTGGGCACGGCGTTCCTGTTGGCCATGTTCCTCCTCATGGGGCGGGCCTCCGGGTCACTCGATTTCGACGAGATGCGGCCGGGCGCCGTGCCGCCTGCGTTGGCGGGCCTCCTCTTCTGCCTCGCCGTTGTCGGCTTCGGTACCAAGGCAGGCCTCGTCCCTTTCCACGTCTGGCTGCCCGAGGCGCACCCGGCGGCGCCGTCCCACGTCTCGGCCCTGATGTCCGGCGTCATGATCAAGACGGGGATCTACGGGCTCCTCCGCGTCCTGCTGCTGCTCCCCTCCCCGCCGGCGTGGTGGGGGTGGCTGCTGGTCGGCCTCGGCATCGTCTCCGGGGTGGGCGGCGTCCTCTTCGCCCTGGCGCAGCACGACCTCAAGCGGTTGCTCGCCTACCACAGCGTCGAGAACATCGGCATCATCACGCTCGGCCTCGGGGTCGGCCTGCTCGGCGTCCACGCCGGGCTGCCGCTGGTCGCCGTGGCGGGGTTCGCCGGGGCGCTCCTCCACGTGCTCAACCACGCGCTGTTCAAGGGCCTCCTCTTCCTCGGGGCCGGCGCGGTGGCGCACGCGGCCGGGACGCGCGACCTCGACCACCTCGGCGGGCTCGGCAAGCGCATGCCGTGGACCGCTGTCACGTTCCTGGTCGGGTCCGCGGCGATCGCGGGGCTGCCGCCGCTCAACGGCTTCGTGAGCGAGTTCCTCATCTACACCGGCGCGTTCGCGGCCGCCCTCACCGGCCGCGGCGCCGGGCTCGCCGCCGCCGCGGCCGCCGGCGCCGCGCTGGCCCTGATCGGCGGGCTCGCCGTGGCCTGCTTCACCAAGGCGTTCGGCGCGGTCTTCCTCGGCGAGGCCCGCAGCCGCCGCGCCGGCCGTGCGGGCGAGGTCGCCGCCGCGATGCGGATGCCGATGGTCGCCCTTGCCGCCGCCTGCGCCGCCATCGGGTTCGCCGCCCCGTGGGTCATCGACGCGATCTCGCCCGTGCTCGCCCTCCTCTCGACGGCGTTCGGCTTGCCGGCGCCGGACCCGCAGATCGAGACGCTCCGGGCCGCCCTGACTCGGGTGTCGCTGGCCTCGCTCGCGCTCCTCGCCGCCGTCGCCCTGGCCGTCCTCGCCCGCCGTCTGCTGCTGCGCGGGCGAACGGTTGGGACGGCGCCGACGTGGGGCTGCGGCTACGCCGCGCCCACGGCGCGGATGCAGTACACGGCCTCATCGTTCGCCCAGCCGCTGGTGGATCTGTTCCGTCCGGTGCTGGGAACCGCCGCGTCCGGCACGCTCCCGTCTGGCCCGTTCCCGGCGCGGGCGGCGTTCGCCTCCGCGACGCCGGACCCGGCGGACCGCCGCCTTTACCGGCCGCTGTTCGCGGGTGCCGCGGCGCTGTTCGGCCGGCTGCGCTGGGTGCAGCAAGGCCGCATCCAGCTCTATCTG
>JAKAFI010000390.1 GCA_021818005.1 Acidobacteriota bacterium
GTCGGTGAGCTCGGCGGTTCTCTGGAAGGCAACGCCGGCGCACACCAGGACCTGCTCCAGGGGGTCATGGGCATGTTCGCGAACAGCGGCGGGCTCACGGGCCTGGCGTCCGCGTTTCAGCAGGGCGGCCTCGGGAACCTCGTCTCCTCGTGGATCTCGACGGGGCAGAACCTTCCGGTCTCCGCGGCGCAGATCACTCAGGTCCTGGGCAGCGACCAGATCAGCCAGCTTGCCGCCAAGGTCGGGCTCTCGCCGCAGGCGGCTAGCGCCAGCCTGGCTCAGCTCCTGCCGAGCCTCGTCGATCGCATGACCCCGAACGGCCAGATCCCGCAGGGCGGTGGCCTGCTCGGCGGCATCCTCGGCGCGCTGGGCGGCAAACAAGGCTGATCGAACCCGGCCGCGGCCGGTGCACTAGGCGGACGGACACGTCACCGATCCGCGTCGGGACGCGAGAAAAGGGGGGACTTCCATGAACAGAAGCAGAGATGGTGTCGCGATCGCGGTCGTTCTTGCGCTCGGGCTGACGCTCGCGTCGGCGCTGCCGGCGGCGGCCGCGCGGCACGCCGCCCAGAGCGGACCGGTCGACATCAACACGGCGTCGCAGCAGCTGCTCGAGTCGTTGCCTGGGGTCGGCGCCGCGACGGCCAAGAAGATCATCGCCGGACGTCCGTACGCGTCGGTCGCGGACCTCGCCAAGGCCGGCGTGCGCGCCAAGACGATCGAGAAGATCACGCCGCTCGTGACGATCGGTGGCGCCACGACCGCGGCGGCCGGCTCGTCGCCAACCACGCACTCGTCGTTCCCGTGGGGGCACGCGGCCGGCACGACCGCTGCGACCGCCGGTGCGGCAACGGCCGGCACGACCACCGCGGCCGCCGGGACGACGGCGCAGGTGCCGCCCGCCGCCGGCATGGTGTGGGTCAACCTGTCGACCAAGGTGTACCACTACGCGGGCGACCGCTGGTACGGCAAGACCAAGAACGGAAAGTTCATGACCGAGCAAGAGGCGATCGCGGCCGGCTACCGCGCCGCGAAGTCGAAGTCGACCGCGCAGCAGACGCAGACGCCGTGACGGCCACACCGCAGCCGCGACGATCGCCGGCCGCGCCGCCCGGCGCGGCCGGCGGGAGGCGCAGCCCATGAAGTCGAGGATCGGCTGGCAACGCCGAGGGGAGGCATCGAGATGGGGCTCTTTCACCTGCTCTGGTCGTTGATCGTCGGGTTCATCGTCGGCCTGATCGCGCGGGCGGTCGTCCCGGGCGCTCAGCATATGGGGTTGATCCTGACCACTGGGCTCGGCATCGTCGGCTCGCTCGTCGGCGGGTTCATCGGCGGGCTGGTGTCGCGGCCGAAGGAAGGCTCGAAGTTCCACCCCGCCGGGTTCTTCCTCTCGATCATCGGTGCGATCGTCGTGCTCTTCCTCTTCAACATGCTGAGCCACTGATCTCCGCGACCGCCCTCGCGCGACCCCGCACGGTCCCGGCGCGGTCGCGTCAGGGGCCGGCCGGCCGCACAGCCGTTGCGTTGGCGCCGCCGGCGGCGCTGGCCAGCCGACGGACCAACCGCCAGGCGCCGAACGCCAGCAGCGCGAGCAGCACCAGCGCCAGCACCGGCACGAGAACCGCGAGGATCGCGAGCCCCCCGGAGGCGAGGTCCTCCACCACGCTGAGGAGTGGGTTGGCGATCCCGAGCGACAGCGCGGACGAGCCGAGCCGGGCGCTCGCCTTGCCGAGGTGCACCACGCCGGCGGCGCTCCCGCCCACGACGATGGCGAGCACGGTCGTCCACAGCGGGCCGGCATGGGTCGTGACGGCCGCCAGCGCCAGCGCGCCGGCGATCGGGCGGAGGACGCTCCCGACGGTGTCGAGCGCGTGGTCGACGACCGGAACCTTGTCGCCGAGCAGTTCGGCCACGCTGGCGCTCCAGAACGCGAGCAACGCCGGCGTCGAGCTGAGCCAGGTGAAGTCGGGCCCCAGCCCGATCCACCCCATCCGGCCCGCGAGGCCGAGGACCGCCAGCGGCAGGAACGCCCGCAGCCCGGCGACGGCCGCGAGCACCAGGCCGGCCGCGAGCGGCAGGACCACGGAGGACGCCACGTCCATCCCGAGAGTATGAACCACGACGGCCCGAGCCGCGGCCGGGGGCGAACGCCGCGCGCGAGCCGCCGGCACCGTGGCCGCGGGCATATCGGTGGCGAGCGAACCGAGCGAGCTGGAGGGGTGGTTGGCGGCCCGTAGGGGAATCGAACCCCTGCTTCCGGCGTGAGAGGCCAGCGTCCTAACCTCTAGACGAACGGGCCGACCGCGGACGGGGAACGTAGCACGGAAGTCCAAGTGCTGTAAAGCCGTCGTGCTCCAGCGGCACGACCCGCGGCGAGCGCAGCGAGCGGTCCGCCGGCACGGTCGTGGGGCGCTCGGGTTGCACCCGGCGGCAACTTCGCTATACTTGGCGGCGGCGCAGGGCGCGCTGATAGCTCAATTGGATAGAGCATCTGACTACGGATCAGAAGGTTGGGGGTTCGAGTCCC
>JAKAFI010000072.1 GCA_021818005.1 Acidobacteriota bacterium
ACCGAGTGGGAGCTCGACGCCGTCCTCGGGCGGCTTCCCGAGGGCGTCCGGACCGTGCTCGGCGGCCACCCGGCCGAGCTGCTCGACGGCACGACGCTCGTCGTCGTCTCCCCCGGCGTCGCGTGGGAGCTGCCGCTGCTCGCCGAGGCGCGGCGGCGCGGCATCGAGGTGATCGCCGAGGTGGAGCTCGCCGCGCGCGCTCTCTCCGGCGTGCCCACCGTCGGCGTGACCGGTTCCAACGGCAAGACCACCGTCACCTCGCTGCTCGGCGAAATCGGGCGCGCCGCCGGGTGGCGGACGGGCGTCGGCGGCAACATCGGCACGGCGGCGAGCGAGCTCGCCCTGGCCCCGGGCTGGGACGCCCTCGTCCTCGAGCTCTCGTCGTTCCAGCTCGAGGGCTGCACGACGCTGCGCCCCGACGTCGCGGTGCTGCTCAACCTCTCCCCCGACCACCTCGACCGGCACCGGGACACGACCGCCTACCTGGCGGCCAAGACCCGCATCTTCGCCCGCCAGAACCCTGGCGACTTCGCCGTGCTCAACGCCGACGACCCCGTCGTGGCGCGGCTCGAGGTGCCGTCCCGAGTGGTCCGCTTTTCGCTCGCCGACGGCGCCGCGGCGGCGCACCTGGCGCAGGGAGCGCTCGTGCTCGACGGCGAGCCGCTGCTGCCGCGCGCCGAGCTGCCGCTGCTCGGCGACCACAACGTCGCCAACGCCCTCGCGGCCGCGCTCGCCGCCAGCCGTCTCGGCGTCGGGCGCGAGGCGATCGCCCGCGCATTGCGCTCGTTCGCCGCGCTGCCGCACCGGCACCAGGTGGTGGCCCAGCGCGGCGGCGTGCGCTGGGTCGACGACTCGAAGGGCACCAACATCGGCGCGACGGCCGCCGGCCTCACCGGCTACCCTCCCGGCACGGTGCACCTGATCCTCGGCGGCCTCGGCAAGGGGCAGGAGTTCGGCGAGCTGCGCCCGGCCACCGAGGGCCGGCTGGCGCGGATCTACCTCATCGGCGAGGCCGCCGACGCGATCGGCGCGGCGCTTGCCGGCGTCGCCCCGGTCGAGCGCTGCGAGACACTGGCGGAGGCGGTGCGCCGCGCCGCGGGGTTCGCCCGACCCGGCGACACCGTGCTGCTCTCGCCGGCGTGCGCCTCGTTCGATCAGTTCAGGGACTACCACCACCGCGGCGAGGAGTTCGCCCGCCTCGCCAACGCCGTCGCGGGGAGGCGCTGATGCCGCAGGTCCGCCGCATCGACCGCACCCTCCTCGGCGCCACCGTCCTCACCGCGGCCGTCGGCGTGGTCATGGTCGCCTCGGCCTCCGGGACGCGCGCCAGCGAGTACTACCACCTCTGGGAGTACGAGTTTGCCTTCCGCCAGCTGGTCGCGGTGCTTCTCGGCCTGGCCGCGATGCTGGCCGCCACCTTCGTACCGCTCGAGCGGCTCACTAGCCCGAAGGTCGCGTTCTCGTTCCTCGCCGTGACCTGGCTCGCGCTCGCGGCAGCCTACCTGCAGTCGCCGGTGGCCGGCACTCACCGCTGGCTCCAGCTTCCCGTCAGCTCGATCCAGCCGTCGGCGATCGCGAAGGTGACGCTCCCGCTCGCGCTCGCCTCGTTGCTCGGGCGCCCGGGCTCCGATCGCGCCGCCCGGCAGCGAACCCAGCGTCTCGCCCTCGGCATGATCGCCGTCACCGTCGCCCTCGTCCTCGTCGAGCCGGACCTCGGGTCCGCGGTGCTCCTGCTGGTGGCGGCGGTGGCGATCCTGCTCCTCGCCGACGTCCCGCTCCGTCCCCTGGCGGCGCTCGGCGGCGCCGCGACCGTCGCGTTCCTGATCGCGATCGCGCTCAAACCGTATCGCGTCGAGCGGCTGCGCACGTTCTTCGGCGAGACCAGCTACCAGGTGCAGCAGTCGCTGATCGCGATCGGCGGCGGCGGCGTCCTCGGCCGCGGGCTCGGGCAGGGGCTGCAGAAGCTCTTCTACCTCCCCCAGCCGCACACCGACTTCATCTTCGCGGTGATCGGGGAGGAGCTCGGGCTGGTCGGCACAGTCGCGGTGCTCGCGATCCTCGGCGTGATCGTCTGGCGCGCCCTCGTCGCGGTGCGCCACGCCGGCACGCCGGCGGCCGCGCTGCTCGGCGCCGGGCTCGCGGTGACCCTCGGGGTCCAGGCGCTGCTCAACGTCTCGGTGTGCGTCAAGCTCCTCCCGGCCAAGGGGCTCCCCCTGCCGCTGCTCTCCGCCGGCGGCTCCGATGTGATGCTCACGCTGGTCGCAATCGGCCTGCTGCTCAACATCGGCAAGGAGGGCGCGTGAGGGAGATCGTCATCGCCGGCGGCGGCACCGGCGGCCATCTCTTCCCCGGCCTCGCGGCCGCGGCGGAGCTGCGCCGCGCCGGC
Organism: Acidobacteriota bacterium; assembly: GCA_021818005.1. Taxonomy (GTDB): domain Bacteria; phylum Acidobacteriota; class Thermoanaerobaculia; order Thermoanaerobaculales; family Thermoanaerobaculaceae; genus RBG-13-68-16. The sequence continues at coordinate 2,387 of JAKAFI010000072.1, forward strand.
GCCCAGGTTTCGTGGCTCGGCGCCCGCCGCGGCATGGAGGCGGTTCGCGTGCCCGAGGCCGGCATCCCGATCCGCCTGCTCGCGATCAGCGGCGCCGCCGCACGCTCGCGCGCCGCGCAGGCCGCGGCCGTTCTCCAACTGTTCCCCGCGCTGGTGCACGCGGTGGCGTTCCTGCTGCGCCGCCGCGCCGCCGCGGTGCTCGCGGTGGGCGGCTACGCCTCGCTCCCCGGCGCCCTCGCGGCCGGGACGCTCGGCCTGCCGCTCGTGCTGCAGGAGCAGAACGCGGCGCCTGGCTTCGCCAACCGCCTGCTCGCGCCGTGGTCGGTCGCCGTGGCGTGCGGCTTCGCCGAGGCCGTGAACGCGTTCCCCTCGTTGCCGGCCCGTTGGACCGGCAACCCGGTGCGGCCCGAGTTCTTCACGGTGCCGGCGCCGGCCCCGGACTCCGTTTCCGTCTTGGTCGTCGGCGGCAGCCAGGGCTCGGCGTTCCTCAACGCGGCGCTCCCCGACGCGTTCGCCGAGCTCGCCCGCCGCGGCCCGCTGCCGCGCATCCTGCACCAGAGCGGCCCGCGCTGGGCCGAAGAGGTGCGCGCCAGGTACGGCCGGCGCGGTGTCGCAGCCGAGGTCGTCGGCTTCCTCGAGCGGCCCGCCGAGGCGCTGGCCGGCGCCGCGCTCGTGGTCGCCCGCGCCGGCGCTCTCACGGTCGCCGAGCTCGCCGCCGCGCGCCGCCCGGCGCTCCTCGTGCCGTTCGCGGCCGCCGCCGGCGGCCACCAGCTCGCCAACGCGCGCGCCCTGGCCGCGACCGGCGGCGCGGACGTGCTGCAGGAGAACGATGCGACCGCCGCCGCGCTCGCTGCGGCGCTCGCCGCGATGCTCTCGTCGCCGGACCGCCTGATCGAGCGCGGCCAGGCGGCCGGATGCCTCGCCCGCCCCGACGCCGCGAACGCCGTGGCGCGCCTCGTCCTCGAAAACACCGGCGGCGGGGGGTTGCCATGAACTTCGGGCACGTTCGCCACCTCCACTTCGTCGGCATCGGCGGCGCCGGCATGTGCGGCCTCGCCGAGCTGCTGCACAGCGAGGGGTTCGTGGTCTCCGGCTGCGATCTCGCCGCCGGAGAGGCCACGGCGCGCCTCGAGAGCCTCGGCGTGCGCGTCATGCTCGGCCACGGTCCCGCCCACCTCGACGGCGTGCAGGTGCTGGTCCACTCCTCGGCGGTGCCGCCCGACAACGCCGAGGTGCACGCCGCGCACCGGCGCGGCATCCCCGTCATCCGCCGCGCCGAGATGCTGGGGGAGATCTCCCGGCTGAAGTGGAGCCTGGCGATCGCGGGGACGCACGGCAAGACGACGACGACCTCGCTGACCGGGTTCGTGCTGACGCGGGCCGGCCTCGACCCGACGGTCGTGGTCGGGGGCCGGATGCACTTCCTCGGCGCCCACGCCCGTCTCGGCCGCTCCGAGTACCTGGTCTGCGAGGCCGACGAGTTCGACCGCTCGTTCCTGGCGCTCTTCCCGGTGCTCGCCGTGCTGACGACGGTCGAGGCCGAGCACCTCGACACCTACGGGTCGCTGGCCGCGATCGAGGACGCGTTCGTCGCCTTCGCCAACCGTGTGCCGTTCTACGGCGCGGTCGTCGCCTGCCTCGACGACCCCGGCGTCAGGCGGCTGCTCCCCCGCCTCGAGCGCCGCACCGTGACCTACGGGTTCTCGCCGCAGGCCGACGTGCAGGGCCGCTCGGTTCGCCTCTCGGAGCGCGGCGGCGCCTGCCGCGTAGTCGTGCGCGGCGACGACCTCGGCGAGCTCTCGCTGCCGCTGCCCGGGCGCCACATGCTCGCCAACGCCCTGGGCGCCACCGCGGCCGCGCTCGAGGTCGGCGTCCCGTTCGCCGAGATCGTCGCGGCGGTCGCCGCGTTCGCCGGCGTGGCCCGGCGCTTCGAGCGCAAGGGCGAGCGCGGCGGGGTCGTCCTGGTGGACGACTACGCTCACCACCCCAGCGAGGTCGCCGCGACGCTGCAGGCCGCCCGCCAGAGTTTCCCCGACGCGCGCCTCGTGCTCGCATTCCAGCCGCACCTCTTCTCGCGCACCCGCGACTTCGCCCGCGAGTTCGGCGACGCCCTGCTCGGGGCCGACGTCGTCCTCGTGCTGCCGATCTACCCGGCGCGCGAGCAATCGATCCCCGGCGTCGGCGCCGAGCTCGTGGTCGAGGCCGCGTCCCGCGCCGGCCACCGGCGCGTCCAACCGGTCGCTTCCTTCGACGACGCGTTGGCGGTGCTCGCCGACACCCTGCGGCCCGGTGACGTGCTCCTCACGATGGGTGCCGGCAACGTGGTGCAGCTCGGCGAGCGCTGGCTCGCCGGAGGGGCGCGATGAGTGGGCCGGTGCGCCACCGCAGCCGATGGCGCCGGCTTGGCGCGCGCGCGCTGCCAGCGTTCGTCGTGCTCGCCGCCGGCGTCGCAATCGCGGCGGCGCTGCAGGTACGCGACGTGCGCGTCTCGGGCACCCATCGCTTCCCCGCGCGGGAGGTCGAAACGGCGCTGCGCGCCGCGCTCGGCACCCCGACCATCGCGACCCGTGCCGGTGCGTTACGGGCGCGCGTGCTCGAGATCCCGTGGGTCGCGGACGCTTCGCTGCAGGTCTCGCTCGACGGCGTCGTGACCTGCGCCGTGACCGAGCGCCAGCCGGACGCGGTGGCGGTCGACGACGGCGTGCGCCGTCTCGTGGACTCCGGGGGCACGATCCTCGGGCCGGCGGCGGACGGCACGTCACTGCTCGAGCTCGACGGGTTCGGCCCGTTCCCCGAGGAGCGGGCCGCCGTGCTGGCGGCGGTCCCGGCCTGCGAGCGCGCCTGGGGCGCGCGGGTCGTGAGCGCGCAGCGGATCGCGCTCAACGACGTCGCGTTCCGGTTTGCCGGCACGCCTCTACCGGTGCTGGCGGACCCCCGCCGCCCCGACGCCTTGCGCGAGGCCAGGCGCGTCCTCACGGCGTGGACGGTCAAGCGGCCGGCACCGGCCAGGATCGACGCCCGCGTCGCCGGCCTCGTGGCGGTGCTGCCGGCGCCGGAAGAGCCGCCCGCCGAGCCGGAGGAGGGACGCTGATGGCGCAGGGGCCTCGCGTCACCGCCGCGCTCGACGTCGGCAACCAGCGGGTGCTCGCCCTCATCGCGGAGCTGTCGGAGAGCGACGAGATGGTGATCCGCGGCGTCGGCCTCGCGCCGGCGAGCGGGATGCGCTCCGGCCAGGTCGTGCAGATGAAGCCGGTGGCCGCGGCGATCAAGGCGGCGGCCGAGGAAGCCGAGCTCATGGCCAAGCTGCCGGCCGAGAAGGTGATCGCCTCGGTGGCGGGGATCTTCGTCAGCGGCCGGCTGACGCGGGCCGCGATCTCGATGGGCGCACGCGAGCGCGAGGTGACGATGGCCGACCTCGAGACGCTGCACGACGCGCTCCGGCGCCAGCCGCTCCCCGCCGGCCACACGGTGCTCAACGTGCTCTCGCCCAGTTACGCCCTCGACGACCAGGACGGCCTGCTCGACCCGCAGGGGATGGTCGGGCGGCAGCTCGCGGTCGACGCCTACGTGCTCGCCTGCCAGGAGAGCCCGGTGCGTACGCTCGAGAAGGCGATCAACGAGGCCGGCCTCGAGGTCGAGGAGTTCCTCTTCGCGCCGGTGGCTGCGGCCAACGCCACGCTCACCGCCGACGAGCGGCGTCTGGGCGCGATCCTGATCGACATCGGCTACGGCACGACGAGCTACGCCGCCTACTCCGGCGACAAGCTGCTCGCCTCCGGCTGCTTCCCGATCGGCGGCAACAAGATCAACGACGACCTCGTGCATCGGTTCCAGACCACCGCGGCCGGCGCGGAAAAGGCCAAGCGCGAGGCCGGCACGATGCTGCTCGGAGACGTCGGCGAGGAGGAGACGATCGCCGTGCCGACGATCGAGGGCCGCGGCAGCCACGTCATCTCGCGGCGCGAGCTGTGCAAGACCATCCGCCTGCGCATGCAGGAGACGTTCGAGCTGATCGCGGCCGAGGTGTGGCGCCAGATCCCGCAGGACGCGCCGTGCACCGGCGTCGTGCTCTCCGGCGGCGGCGCCCACCTCGAGGGTTTGGCCGCGCTCGCCGAGGAGGTGTTCGTCAAGCGCGCCCGCCTCGGCGAGCTCGAGGGCGTGCCCGACGCCACGCACCTGCTCGCGAGCTCGGAGTTGCCGGCGCGCTCGCCCGCGGTCGGCGTCGGCCTGCTGGTGCAGGGGCGCAGCCTGTTGCTCCCCTCGGTGGTGCCGCTGGTGCGCGAGCGCCGGCGCCGCGAGGGGTTGTGGACGCGAATCTCACGCAAGGTGCTTGCGAAAAGGGGAGGTGGGTCATGATCACGTTCGACGATGCAATGGACGCAGCCAGCCCGGCGATCACGATCGCCGACGAGTCCTCGCCGGCTCTCATCAAGGTGGTCGGGGTAGGCGGCGGCGGCTGCAACGCGGTGAACCGCATGATCGCCGCCGGGATCAAGGGCGTCGAGTTCATCGCCGTCAACACCGACGGCCAGGCGCTGCGCGCCAGCCGGGCGGGGGTGCGACTGCAACTCGTCACCCCGAACTCGCGCGGCAAGGCGCTCGGCGCCGGTTGCGACCCCGAGGCGGCGAACCGCGCCGCGCTCGACCGCACCGAGGAGCTCATCGAGTGCCTCGAGGGCGCCGACATGGTGTTCATCGCCGCGGGGATGGGCGGCGGCACCGGCACCGGCGCCGCGCCGGTGATCGGCAACCTGGCGCGCGACGCGGGCGCGTTGACGGTCGCGGTCGTGACCAAGCCGTTCGCGTTCGAGGGGACGCGCAAGGCGCGCATCGCGGACAAGGGCGTCGAGGAGCTGCGCACGTGCGTCGACACCCTGATCACGGTGCCGAACTCGCGCCTGCTCCAGATGGTCGGGCCGCAAGTCTCGGTCGAGGAGGCGTTCCAGCTCGCGGACGAGGCACTCCGCCACGGCGTCGAGGGGATCTCGGACATCATCAACGAGACCGGGATCATCAACCGCGACTTTGCCGACGTCGAGACGGTGATGCGCGGCGGCGGGATGGCGCTCATGGGCATCGGCCAGGGCCAGGGCGAGCACCGCGCCATCGAGGCGGCGCAACAGGCGTTCTCCTCGCCGCTGCTCGAGGAGGCATCGCTCGAGGGCGCCCAGCGGGTGCTCGTCAACTTCATCGGCGGCCGCGACACGACGATCTCCGAGATCAACGACGCCGCCGAGTACATCGCCAAGCGCTGCTCCCCCGACTGTCTGTTCCTGTTCGGCTACGGGCAGCGCGAGGAGCTCGAGTCGAGGATCCAGGTCACGGTCATCGCCACCGGTTTCGGGGCGACCGCCGAGGACCGGCCGGCGCGCGCCGCGGACCGCTCGCTCCCGCGCGAGGCCCCGCGGCCGGAGAAGCAGCCCGAGCCGGCCAGCCCGTACCTGCCGGCGAACTTGCCGACCGACTACGGCGTCAACGTCGGGTTCTCCGAGCTCGACACGCCGACGTACCTGCGCCGCCAGATGGACTGAGCGGTCGCGGGCCGCACCGCCGACCCCGGGGCGCCACCCACCTCCCGGCGCCCCCGGGGTCGCGTCTCTCCCGCGCCCGACGGCGGCTCAACCGCCGCAACGCACGCACACCGAGCCGAGGACCGTGCGGTCCCCGCCCTCGCGCACCCACGACAGGGAGCCGATTGAGCCGGTGGCGCGGGCCAACCGTTCCAGCGCCGCGATCTCCTCCGCCGTGAGCGGCCGGTTCTCCGCCGCGAGGACCACCAGCGTGCCCGCGGCGACGTCACCCGGCGCCGGGAGCCGGCGCGAGGCGGTGACGTCGAGGTGCTTGCCGGCGTAGAGCCAGCGCGCGATCCCACGCCACGTCCAGTCGCGCATGAGCCCGGGCGTGATGACGATGACCCGCGCCCCCGGCGCCGCCACGCGGGCGATGTGCGCCGCCGTGAGGTACTGGTTGTTGAGGTACTCGTTGTGGACATCGACGTTCGCGGCCATCGTGCGCACCCGGCCGATGCTCGTGGAGACGAACACCGCAGCGATCCCGGCGTAGAGGACGATCGCCGTCGCGGCGGCCAGTTTCTCGCTCGGCCACGGCAGGCGCGCCGCGGCGCCGAGCCGGCCGGCGATCACGCGCACCGCGTGGCCGATGTCCTGCAGCAGCACGCCGGCGGTGAGGAAGAGGATCTTCACCACCGGCGCGTAGTGGCTGGCCATGAAGAAGTCGGTGGTCGCGGCGCACACGACGATGGCGCCGAGGGCGGCGAGGACCAGCGCCCGGACGAACGGCCTCCCCGGGCGCACGAGCCCCCAGACGGCGCCGCCGACCAGCAGCAGACCCATCGCCGGTTGTACGGCGTGCCCGGCTTCCGGGGCAAGGAAAAAGCTGATCCCGACCGGGAAGCCCGCGATCATGCGCAGCGACTTCCACAGGCCCGGCAGCATCGCGCTCGGCAACAGGCCGTGCCTTCCGTTGCGGTAGCGGACGATCGCCTCGAAGAAGAGCGAGTGGCCGCCGTTGTGGGCGATATCGACCAGCATCGGCAGCGCGACCAGCGCGAACGCGCCGGTGAACAGCGCCGCCGGCCGCCAGTGCGCCTTCGGCCCGCCAGGCGACCGCACGACGAGCCACGCGACCCACGCGCCCGCGAGCACGATCGCGAAACGGAACGAGCTGTTCTCGAACATCAAGATCCCCGCCAGCGCGCCCGCCGCCGCGGCCCAGGCGCCGGCGCTCGCCCGGCCGAGGTCGAGCCTGGCGAGCGCGAGGATCAGGAGCAGCAGGAACACGGTCGCAGAGAAGTCCTCGTACGCGCTGCCGCTGCTGATGACCGACCAGCGCGACGCGGCGAGGATCAGCACCAGGAACCCGCTCGCCGCGCGCCCCACGCTGAGCTCGCGCAGCACCGCGAACGTCAGGATCAACCTCGCGTAGCCGAGCAGGCGGAACGGGAGGCGGAGCGCCGCGAGCGTCGGTCCGCCCCACCACAGACCGAGCGCGGCGAACGTCTTGGTGAAGCGGAACTCCATCGGCAGGTGGCCGGTCGTCAGCAGCCTCCAGGCGTCCGACCCCATCTGCAGCTCCTCGAAGCCGGAGCGGTCGGCGGGCGGCAGGATACCGAGCATCGCGTGGCGCACGGCGAGCGCCGCGATGAGCACGGCCGCCGTCGCCGCCCATGCCGCTCCGTCCTCTCGCCACCGGGGCCAGACGATACGGCACCCGCCGAGCGCGAGCGCGAGCCAGCACGCAGTGGCCGCGAAGCACGCCACCTGTGCCGGCAGCGCGCGGTCGGGCAGGCTCCAGGCGAGCGCGGTGTACACGACGGCACCCACGCTTACGACGGTGGAGGCACTCAGCAGCGCCAGCCGCGCCGGGTTGCGGTCCGCCACCGTCACCGCGATCGCCCTCCTCCTCGCTTGGTCAAGGACAGCGTCCCAACATTGACATCATGCTCTGCCGAGATGAACGTCCTGTGAGGGGAAGGTGACGATCCTGTCATGCCCAATCGCGCTCCTACCTCGCCGATCGTTGTGCTTCCTCCGAATTCGAGGCCGGGGCGAACTCCGGCCCTATTGACGACCCAGGGCGACGCCAGGCCGCACGTGACGTCGTGTCATTTCTTGCGATTGAACAGCGCGTCGAACGCCGCCCGCGAAGGGGACCCGGCCGCCTCCCCGCCGGCAGCCGGCGACGGCCGGTCGGAGGCGAACTCCTGCACCGTGTTCGGGGTCATCAGCTCACAGGCGTTGCGCCGGCTCTTGTTGGTGACGCGCTCGGGGACCGGCTTGCGGCACTCCTTGGGGCGCGAGGTGTCGAAGTGGATGCAGTTCGAGCAGGTGTGCAGATCGTTGCCGCAACTGGCGCACACGGCATCGAGCGCGACCGTGCCCTCGAGCCGCTGCCGGGTGCCGCAGATCCGGCAGCGGAACACGGTCACCGTCGGCGCCCCGAGGCCGCGGCCGCGTGGGCCCTCGGGGCGCTCGCGCGGCCCGCGGTCGCCCGGCCGCTGGCTCTCTTGGCGCGGCTCGCGGCGCTCCTCGTCCTGGTAGCCGCTGTGCCGGTACTTGCGGTCGGACATGGCGCCGTTATAGCACAGCCACGGAGCGTGCGCGGCGCCGCGACCGGTCCGCCCGGGGGCGGCGTCACCAGCGGTGAAACGCGGGGTGACCCTCCCGCACCGCGACGAAGACGCCGCGGCAGGTCGCGGTCACCGCGCCGCCGCTCTCCAGCACGCCCTCGACCACGGCGCGATCCGTGCTCGCCTCGACGACGTGCGAGCGCACGGTGACCGGGCCGCGCGACGAGGTCGGCCGCCTGAGCACGACGCGGTACTCCGCCGTCACCGTGCACGGCGGCGCGCTCAGCCCGTTCGCGACCATCAGGTGATGCGCCGCGGTCCAGTTGCAGTGACAGTCGAACAGCGTCCCGATGATGCCGCCGTTGAGGGCGCCGTCGAACGCCTCGTGGCGCCGCTCGGGCGTCCACACGCAAACGACCTCGCCCCCGCGCGCGAAGCTCCGGATCCGCAACCCGTCGGGGTTGGCCGGCCCGCAGCCGAAGCACCGGGTCGCGGGCGCGTACCGCTCCTGCAGACTCTGCTCCTCGCTCATGCCGCGAGTCTACCCGCCCAGCACGCCCTGGAGCAAAACACCCGCTGTGCGACAAGGGGCTGGAGATCGGAGGTAGTCGGTAGAGGGTAGAGGGTAGAAGGTAGACGGAAGGCGGGAGTTCCCACAACGACAAATCAGTTCCGTCGTTCCTCTCGCTTCTCCCGTCTCCCCTCTTGCTCACTCACGACTTCTCGCCAGCGACCGTGAACCTCGGAGTTCCTCGATCCACGACCCACAGTGCACGGCCCACGGTTCCTCCGGTGCCCGGTGCCCGGCCTCTACGGCAACTTGACCTTGCTGGCGATGTTGTCGCGGATCCAGTGCTCGTCCAGCCACTCGAGCGGGTCGACCGACTTCCCCTGGACGAAGATCTCGAGGTGGAGGTGGTCGCCGCCGGCCAGGCCGGTCGAGCCGCTGTTCCCGATCTGCTGCCCCTTGGCGACCACGTCGCCGGGCTTGACCGAGATCGAGGACATGTGCCCGTACAGGCTCATCAGCCCGTA
>JAKAFI010000073.1 GCA_021818005.1 Acidobacteriota bacterium
GTCCGCCTGACCACCGGCAAGACGACGCACGAGGTCGAGGACATCGCCGACTTCCTCATCGCCAGCGGCTACGACCTGCAGCGGGTGCTCGAGTTCCTCGAGCCGGTGCGCCACGCCAACCGGTTCGACCCGATCATGAAGGACCGGCCGTACGCCGCGTTCATCGCCGAGAACGGCGAGCTCGTCAACCTTGGCGGCGTCGTCACCGAGGGCTTCCTCCGCGATCTCGAGGTCGAGTGGGAGGACGGTCCGCTTGCGGAGGGAGAGGCGTTCGGGGTGCGCTGGCTGCTGCTCGGGGCCGGGGCCGCCGGTGAGAAGGAGCGGTGGATCGGCCTGCGCGTCCTCGGCACGGCGCGGCTCAAGGGGCTCGAGCCGATGCCGCTGATCGAGACCGTGGTGTTCGACGAGGCGCCGAAGCTCGCCCCGCTGGCCCCTCGCACGCCGCTCGAACGCACGCTGCAGCGCCTCTCGGGCGCGCTCCGGGAGGACGATGTCGAGACCACCGCCGTGGAGGTGGACCCCGCGTTGTGCGTCGTCAGCGTCCTCGATGCGCCGGACGCCCGCACCTGGTACATCGGGCGGTTCGAAGATGGGTTGGCGGCGCTGGTCAACGCCTTCCGCGTCTCACTCACCCCGGTGGGCCTCAACGACGGCGAGCCGTTCGAGTCGTGGCTGTTCCAACGCCGGGCCGACCTCGCCAAGCTCTACCACGGGCTGCGGCGCAACTCCGCCGGCGCCACCGTTCCGCTCGAGGACCTGCGCCGGCGCGACGGGTACCTCACCTGCCGCCTCGCGGCGCCGCACCGCTCCCCCCGCTGAGCGCGTCCCAGGCAGTGAAGACTGGCGGGTGGAAAGCTGAATGAGTAAGAGGGGAGAAGGAAGAAGGTAAAGGGAAGACGGACACCGGAGTCGTCGTCGCTGCTTCAATCTTCCGTCTTTCCTCTTCCGTCTTCCCTCTTTCCTTTCCCGTTTCCCCTTTGACACGCTCCTCCAACCCCTGATCTCCGCAAGGGTCTTGCCATTCGGGAGGAACGGGCCGACACTCGTGCGGGGAGGTCACCGTGCATGCCATCCAGCGCCTGGCGGTGATTGCGCTCGTGGCCGGTGCACAGGCCGGGGCGGCGCCGGCGCCGCGGCTGCTCGCCGCGCTGCATTGGTACGGGCAGAGCGCGTTCCGGATCGACGGCCCGCCGGTCGTCTACATCGATCCGTTCCGGCTCCCGCCCGGGCTCCCGAAGGCCGGGATCATCCTCATCACCCACGCCCACTTCGACCACTGCTCGCCCGCCGACGTGGCGAAGATCCGTACGCCGGCGACGGTCGTGATCGGTGCGCGCGAGGTCGCGGCCAAGCTGCCGCCGCCGGTCGAGGTGATCGCCCCCGGCGAGACGAGGACGGTTGCGGGCGTGACGATCCGGGCCGTGCCGGCGTACAACGTCGACAAGCCGTTTCACCCGAGGCAGGCCGGCAACGTCGGCTTCCTCGTCACGGTCGGCGGCATCACCTACTACCACGCTGGCGACACCGACCTCATCCCCGAGATGGCCGGCCTCGCCCCCGACGTCGCGCTGCTGCCGGTCGGCGGCACGTACACGATGGACGCCGCCGAGGCCGCGCGCGCGGCGCGCCTGATCCGGCCGCAGGTCGCGGTGCCGATGCACTACGGCTCGGTCGTCGGCTCCCCCGCGGACGGCGAGCGGTTCGCCGCCCTGCTGGCGGGGAGCGGGATCGAGGCGGTCGTCATGCCCAAGGAGTGAGCGGCCGTGAGACGAACGGACGGGCGCGACGGCGCCCGAGGGAGGTTCCCGTGATGACCCAACACCTGCACTGGCTCGGCCACGACTGCTTCCGCATCGACGGCCCGCCCGTCGTCTACACCGACCCGTACCAGCTCGCCGGCTCGCTGCCGCCCGCCGACATCGTCCTCGTCACCCACGACCACTTCGACCACCTCTCCGAGGAGGACCTCGCGCGCGTGGCCGGGCCGGGCACGGTCGTCGTCGGGCCGGCCGAGGTGGCCGCCAAGGCCAAGGTGCCGGTCGACGTGATCGCGGCCGGCCAGACCAGGACGATCAAGGGGGTCACCGTGCGCGCGGTCCCGGCGTACAACACCGACAAGGCGTTCCACCCCAAGGCCGACGGCAAGCTCGGCTACCTCGTCACGGTCGGCGGCGTCACCTACTACCACGCCGGCGACACCGACGTCATCCCCGAGATGACCGGCCTCGCCCCCGACGTGGCGCTGCTCCCGGTCTCCGGGACGTACGTGATGACCGCCGAGGAGGCGGCCCGGGCGGCGCGCGCGATCGCGCCGAAGGTGGTGGTGCCGATGCACTACGGCGCGATCGTCGGCTCGGACGGCGACGCGAAGCGCTTCGCGGCGCTGCTCGACGGCAGCGGCATCGAGGTGGTGATCAAGGCCAAAGAGTGAAGGGAAGCGGAAGACGGTAGAAGGAAGAGGGGAGAGGAAAGACAAGGCCCGTCTTCGCTTCGGTGTTCCGCCTTTCGTCTTCCTCCTCCCCTCTTCCCTCTTCCCTTCTTCCTGAACCTTGCGCATTCACAAGAACGGGGTGGGCCTGGGCCCACCCCGTGCATCGTCTCAGAACGGGCGCGCCTACTGCAGCTCCTGCCACCACGCGACCGGGGCGCCGGCGCCGAGCCCGCCCAGAATCGGCAGGTCCTTGACCACGAAGAAATACGCCCGGCCGCCGGAGCCGGCGAACGACTTCGACACCACCGGCAGCGTGCCCGCGAGCGCGAGGCCGGACGCGGCGCCCTCGCCGGCGTTGGCCACCTTGACGTTGATCGCGGCGAGGTTGCCCGGATCGAAGTCGAGGCGGACGACGTAGGCCAGGCCCTTGCACCCCGCGTCGGGGTCGAACAGGAGGTAGAGCGCGATCACCTTGCCGGTGGACCCGGGCGTCGGCACGAGGATCAGCGGCGAGGACGTGACCTGGGTGCGGTGGCCGAAGTACGGCGTGCTGCCTGGGTTGATCGTGAACGTGGTGCCGCCATCGGGGCTGGTGATGCTGCGGATCTCGATCCGCTGGATCGTCGTCGTCGGGCTGTTGCCGGTCGTCCTCGCCGCCAGGTAGAGCGCGGGGATGAAGTTGGGCGGGTCGCCCGGCGCCGCGTCGAGGCCGACCTGCAGGCCGTTGATGTACTTGCTCGCCTCGTAGAACGTCCCCGACGAGAACGCGAAGACGTTGTACTGCGGGGTAACCGACGGGTAGTTCGCCACCGCGGGGGTGTAGTAGAGCGGCTCGCCCGCGATCACGCCGCTGGGGTCGGAGAGCGTCGTCGGCGTCTTCCAGTTGCTCGTGGACATGTTCTGGCGCTCGAGCAGCCAGACGCGCCCCTGCAAGTCGGCCTGCACCCCCTCGTTGACGTCGTTGTCCGCATCGTAGTACCCCGCCACGGTGCTCCAGAGCGTGGAGTGCGCGAACATCTGCTCGCGCACCCATGGCCCGCCCAGCGTCTGCGTCGCGGCCAGCGGGCTCACGCGGTTGTCGGAGCGCACCGCGCCGGTCATCGGATTGAGGCGGATGTAGTTACCCGACGGGTTCGCCGTGTCGGCGACGTTGGCGTCGTACGGCGTGTAGCCGCCGCCGAGCATCAGCTCCCAGTTCGTGCCGTTCTGGGTGCCGCCGACGGCGGGGATGCTCCACGACTGGCCGAGGTCGGCGACCGCCGTGGTCAGGCCGGCGCCGCCATTGGTGAGGCTCCACAGCGGCTGCACCGGCGGCGCCGCCTCGGGGTTGCTGGGCACGTACGCGGTGCCGTAGCCGTAGTTCGGGTCGCCGGGGTAGGTAGTGCCGTCGGCGTACGTTCGCGGCGGGGTCGGGTGCGTCACGTCGATCGCGTGCACGCCGGTGCCGCCCGGACCCTCCGTGATGAACATGAGGGTGCGGTACTCGTTGCCGTCCCAGACATCAGCGAACCGTGGCGAGCTGGCGACGCCGTAGAGGTGCTCGCCCGGGATGATCTTCTGCCCCATACTGTCGTCGGTCGGGTTGCTCTTGTAGTTGTTGTACAGGGTGACCTGCTTGGCGAGCAGGTCGGGCGGGATGAGCGCCACCAGCTCGGCGCCGTCCTTGAGGTCGAAGGCGTGGATCATGCCGTCCGACGCCCCGATCCAGGCAACGGTGTTGCGGCCCGCGTACTCGGTTTCGAAGCTCGAGTGCCCGGTGAACTGCTTCCACTGTTCCGGCTTGCCGATCAGCGCCGCGGTCGAGTTGACGATCGCGCCGAGCTGCCAAGGTCTCGCGTTGCCGTTGCCGTCGTTGCCGCGGATGAAGTCCACGACGTGGTCGTCGATGCCGCAGTTGCCGCAGATCGTGTTCAGCGTGCCCTCGTTGGCGGTCTCGATCGCGACCAGCTTGTTCCCCGAGGCCTGCGGGTTCCAGGTGTAGATCCGGCGCGGCGAGCCGTCGTTGTTCGCCTTCAGCACCTGCCCCGCGTCCCACAGCAGCGGGAACGTGTCGGGGGGCAGGCAGTCGCCGGTGACCACGTTGCAGCGCCCGGCGCCGTTCGACACCGTCGGGCAGTCGCCGTCGCTGCGGCATACGATCGGCGAGTTGAGGTCATAGGCGTAAATGTGACCGCGCCAGGTCGGGTACTCGCCGGAGGTAATGAAGCCGACGTTGGTGGCGGCCGTCACGTACGCGGTGTTGGTGGTCGTGCCGCCCGAGGTTGTGTAGTCGCCGACGCCGAACGCGGCCAGCAGCTTCGTCAGCGCGTCATAGAGCGCGCCCGCCGACTGGGCGAAGAACGCGTAGTTGCCGTGCACCGGCGTGTGCGACACACCGGCCGGACAGCCGCCGGACGCGGTCAGCCCGTCGTACGTCCCCGGGCTCCCCTCCGGCAGGTACGGGTCGGGGCCGCTGGCCGAGTCGATCCCGACCAGCCCCGAGGGGTCGGAGGCGTCGGTGCGGCCGCGGTAGGCGATGTAGTTCAGCTCGCACGGCCCGACCTCGGGGCTGATCCCGATCGTGAACGTGCGCGCCTTGAGCTGCCGCGGCTGGCCGGTCACCGGGTCGAGCACCGAGGCGAGCCAGGCGTTCTCGGCCTGGCCGGCCGCGAACTTCGTGTACAGGTCCGGGCACGTCACGCCCGAGTCGCCGCCGTCCGGGCAACCCGCACCGCCGCTGTACTGGTTCGTGGGGACGCTGCCGCATGCGCAGGGGAGGCACGGCTCGATCCAGTTGCCCCAGTTGTCAGTGGGGTCTGGACAGCCCCCCGGGTTGCCGACGTTGGAGAGCCCGTCGGTCACCAGGATCGAGGCGTACTGGCGACCGCAGTCGAGCTTGGGGTCGGGCGGGAGCGTGAAGCTGTTGCCGAGGTCGTCCACGAGGTCCTGCGGCGTCGAGGTGCCCTGCGCGACGTATTGCAGGATCGTCTCGGCGTTGGCGGTGCCGACCGAGCCGGTGACCGGGCCGAGCGCGCCGCGCGTCGGCGTGCTGCCGAAAGCGTTGGTGCCGCCGTTGGCAAAGAGCTGCATTGCATTCTCGACTGCGGTGACGTCGCCCTTGTCCGAGGTGTCGATCATGGCCAGGATGTGATTGTGCTTCGTGTTGTCGCCAAGGTTGACACCCGCAACGTAGTCGACCTTGGTGGAGAAGACCATCAGGCCCCAGTTGACGAGGCTCGCGTTGGCGCCGACCACGTCGAGCGGGGGCTGCACCTGCGCGCCGCTGCCGAGCACGTCGCCGGCGTCGGTGTAGACGTTCGGCCAGGTGAGCTGGGTGCCGTCCGCGGCGATCGGCTGGCGCGTCGGGTCGGTCGCGGGTGTCGCGTACAGGCCGAACGGCGGGCCGGGGTCGACCACCGGCTCGGGGAAGGTGATCGTCCACTTGTAGGTGTGCTGCCAGTGCTGGCCGACCGCGGTCGGCGCCACGTCGAGCGTGTCCGGGCCGGTGATCGTGCAGCTGCCGCACTGCCAGTTCGGGTTGGTGAACGCCGGCCACGCCCCGGGCTGGACCCACGGGGTCGTGATCGTGACCGAGTTGCCGAGCACGTTCTTGACCACCGCCATCCGGCTGGGGAAGTTCTGGTCCACGACCAGCGTGTAGCTCCACGACAGGCACGCCTGCGCCGCGCCGCCGGTCTGGGCGAACAGCACGCCCGTGGAAAACAACCCGTAGCTTGGGCCTGGCCCCGACGTCGGTGTCGCCGTCGCCGTCGGCGTGGCCGTCACCGTGGGCGTCGCCGTCGCCGTGCGCGTCGCGGTCGGCGTGCTCGTCGGCTTGGGCGTATTCGTCGGCGCCGGGGTGTTGGTCGGTCCCGGCGTCGGCGTGTTCACCGGCGTGCTCGTCGGCAGCGGCGTCGGCGTGATCGTCGCGGTCGGCTGCGGCGTGCTCGTCGGCCCCGGCGTTGGGGTGCGCGTCGGCGTCGGCGTCGGCCGCGTCGGCGTCCGCGTCGGCGTGACCGTCGGCGTCGGCGTCGGCCGCGTCGGCGTCCGCGTCGGCGTGACCGTCGGTGTCGGCGTCGGCCGCGTCGGAGTCCGGGTCGGGGTGCGCGTCGGCGTCGGCGTTGGGTGCGTCGGCGTGACGGTCGGCGTGTTCGTCGGCGTGCGCGTCGGCGTGCGCGTTGGGGTCACCGTCGGCGTGCGCGTCGCCGTGCGTGTCGGCGTGACCGTCGGCGTGTTGGTCGCGGTCCTCGTGGGGGTGATCGTCGGCGTCGGTGTGACCGTTGCGGTCGGGGTCGCCGTCGGCGTCGGCGTAGGGCACGTCATGCTCGTGACCGCCCAGCTGAATAGCGGCGTGGTGCCGGTGCTGTCCACGCCGTTCCAGACTATGTTCTGGATATAGGGTTTGTCTGGCGGATCGTAGATGTTGAGGTTATTCCCCTTGTAATCCCACGCCATCGAGCCGCTGACGTCGAGGACGATGAGGATGTTGGCCTTGACCTGCTGGAAGGTGATCTGCTGCATGAGGTCGTAGCCCTCGTTCGCCGGCTTGAGCGTCGCCGCCAGCACCGGCGCCGCCGCCACGACCGCCAGCAGCAGCCACACCGCCTTGCGCCGCATCACCCGCTTCACGCTCTTCATGGCCACTCCTCGCATCACGACCTCCGCCTCGCCGGCGCGGGCGCGCGGCCCGCGCGGCGCGTCAGCTCCCGCCCGCCCACATCCCGGAGTTCGTCGCCCCGGCGTTGACGTCGATCTGGGTGGGAGGGTGATCACCCGGCCTCCGAGCCCAGTTCAGCTCCTCCTCGAGGATCTTGACCGCCAGCACGTTGGCGGCACCGGTGGTCGGATCCACCCCGTTGTGGTCGGTGACGAACCCGACCGAAACGAGGCGCAGCCGCGTGTCGTAGTTGACGAGCGGGCTGAACACACCGCCGGGCGGCGTCGTCGTGGGGCTCCCCGGCGTGACGTCCTCGGGGTTGTTGCGCACGTACAGGCTGTAGTAGGCGCGCACCCGGTTGAAGGTGGCGCCGCCGATCTGCTGCGTGACCTCCTGGTTGGCGAGCTCGGTGCCGCCGCCGGCCGCGGTCGTGAGGTACGTGCCGAGGTGGGCGACGTCCCACCCCGGCGGCGGTACCGGCGGGTTGGGTGTCACCGCCGCCGTGACCGCCGTCGACACGTGGTCCAGGAACCTGGTCAGGTTGTCGTTGGTGTACGGCGTGTTCTGCAGGATCACCTCGCCGCGCCGCAAGCCGGCGTCGGCGGCGTAGAACGCGGCCTTCTGCGACTCCTGCCGCGCCGAGATGCGGTCCTCCTGCGTCATCATCATCGTCGCGGTGATCCCGAGCACGGTGAGGACGAGGAGAAGGAGGATCACCATCACGAGCGCGACGCCGCGCTCGCCGGACCGGTTGCGTCGATCGCTGGTCGTGGCCATCGTCAGTACCCCGCGTCCCGGTTGCGCAGCAGGCAGGTGGAGGAGACCTCGTAGCGGAAGTAGGCGTCCGCGGCGCCGGTCGGGGTGTGGTCCTCGGCCGCGGGCGGCGGCATCGGCGTCTTGCCGCCGCCGATCACCGGCGTCGAGGAGCGCGCCGTGATCGTCACGCGCATGCCGATCACGCGGCGGATGTCGAGCGCCGGGATCGGGTCGCCGCCCGACACCGGCACCCCGGCCGGCGTCGTCATCGTGCCGGCCGGCCCGTTGGCGATCGGGCCGTTGGGGAGCGTCCCGTCGGGGAAGATGTAGGCGAACTGCAGGTCCTCGACGTTGGGGAGCAGCGGCGACCACCCGGGCTTCGTCACGTACGCCGGGAACGGCGCGCCGGCGGCGAGCGCGGGGCAGTTGTTGTCGGTCGTCGGGTTGAAGATCCCGACCTTCTGCTCGAGCCAGCCGTTGCAGACGCGCAACGCGACGTACTGCAGGCCGGCCCAAAGCGTCGGGTTGGTGAAGGTGCGCTGGCCGCCGGGGGCGTTGAGCGCGGCGTTCCCCGGGTTGGCGACCACCTCGAAGCACGGCACCACCTGCTGCGAGGTCGGGTCGGTGCACCAGTTCGCCGGCGGGCTGCTGCAACTCGCCGCGTTCTGGACGTCCTTGTAGTCCGTGATCTGATAGAACGTCCAGCCGCCGTTGGCGTCGATCAGCATCAACGGCTGGCTCCAATTCGTGACCGGGTCGCGCCCCGTCGCCTGGTTGAACGCGTTCTGGTTCGCGACGTCGCCCGGGCACCCCTGGTTGTACTCCCACGCCTGCGTGCTGGCGGTCCAGTTGCCGCTGCTCGGCCATTTGGACGGCACCATCCGCACCGGCGCCGAGGGGCGGCCGAAGGTGAGGATGTCGGTGCCCGGCGTGGCCAGCGTCGCGTCGGTGACGTTGTTGTACGACACCTGGATGCACCCCGACCCGCCGGAGCCGTCGCAGGTCGGGTTCGTGGACTGGTTCGTGCTGCCCTGCCACACGAAGGTGAGGATCGCGGCCGGGTTGCGCGGGTTGGTGAGGTCGTTCATGTCGGTCGCGCCGCGCACCAGCATCGCGACGTAATCGAGGGCGCCGCGCGCGGTCTGGCGCGCTTCGACCTGCAGCCGCTGCCGCTCGGCCGCCTGCCGCATCGGGAAGAAGAGCGCCCCGACCATCCACAGGATCATCCCCAGCGAGGCGAGGACGACGAGCACCTCGACCAGGGTGAAGCCGCGCGGGTTACTGGAGCTGCGCGACATAGACCACCACCTTGTTCGCCGCCGGCCCGAGGTAGACGTTGGGACCGCTGGTCAGCGGCGTCGCCTGCACGGTCACGCCGTTGGTGCCGTTGATCGAGTAGGAGAGCGTGTAGCGCGCGTTCGCCTCCATCACGTTGGCCCCGTCCGGGCCCCAGAACGTGGTGCAGTCGCCGGGGCTGATCGTCTTGCTCGCGCCGGCCCCGACCGGACAGCAGGTGTCATCCGGAGGGACGTTGAGCGCGATGCGGTAGCGCTGCAGCCGGATCGTCTCCACCACGCGCTGCGCGCGGTAGGTGAGGTCGGTGCGGATCAGCGAGCCGAGGTTGACGAGGTAGGCCATCGAGAGCATCTGCAGCACGGCGAGGGTGACGACGAAGAGGATGAAGAACGCCACCAGCACCTCGATGAGGGTGAAACCGCGCGCGCACGCGCCGGCGCGCCGCCGCCGCAACCGAGCGAACGCGTTCATGGCATCACCACCTTCCGCACCGTGACGCTCCAGATCGGCGGGAGCTGGATGTCGAAGCGGGTGTTGGGCTGCAGGCTGCCGTCCACCATGTTGACGTGGGTGACGGCGAGCGTTTTCACCTCTCGCACCTGTTGGTCCGCGCTCTCGGCCCCCGAGCCGGTGAACCCCAGCGGCACCAAGGTGCGGTCGCCGGGGTCGCAGGTGACCCCGCGCACGGCGGCGTTCGACGACGACACCGGCCACCCGCCGGCGGTGTTGGCCGGGTTGTCGGCGAAGCTGATGTACGCCGGGATCACGAACGTCCCGCTGGCCGTGCGCGGCGCGGGGGGCGGCGGGGTCAGGTGCAGCTCCCACAGGCCGGTCGTGGTGTTCTGCTGCAGCGTCACGACCACCTGCGTGTGCTGGTTCATCGCCTCGTAGTACGCCGACTGCAGGAAGTTGCGGATGTCGCCCGCGGTCGTCTCGAGGCGCGACCGCTGCCAGGCGGCGTTGATCGGCACGATCGCCACCAGCGTGATCAGCCCGATCAACGCCAGCACGACCAGCGCCTCGATCAACGTGAAGCCGGCGCTTCGGCGCGCACGTCCGTTCCCGACGCAGCTCACGGGACGGAGCAACGCAACCCCTGTGCCACGATGAGGATCTGTTGAGGGGACTCGACATCCATGCTGTGGTCTGCGCTGCATCACACCTCGCCTCCTTCGGCATCACGAGAAGTGTGACAACTCGATACAGACCGTGCGCCGCCCGGAAACGGACGCGGCCCGGCTGACGCGCGGATCTCGACACCGAGAGACATCTTGTTCAGTTTACCGCACAAAGCCACGCTTTGAGGTGCGCGGCCTCCGGGCAGTGCGGCGACACCGGGTGGTCGGGTCCCGCCCCGCGCCGCTCGACGACGCGCAGCTCGCGGCCGGCATCGAGCGCCGCGGCCGCCAGCATGGCGCCGAACTCGGCCTCGCTCACGAGCGCCGAGCACGAGCAGGCGAGCAGCCACCCGCCGGGCTCGGCCAGCCGCATGGCGTGGAGGTGGATGTCCTTGTAGCCGCGCAGGCCGGCCTCGAGGTCGGCCGGGCGCTTGACGAACGCGGGCGGGTCCACGACCACGGCGCCGAAACGCTCGCCGGCGGCGCCGAGCGCGCGCACGATGCGGAACGCGTCGGCCGCCACGAAGTCGGCGCCGTCCACCGCGAGACCGTTGAGCGCATAGGCGCGGCGCGCCAGCTCGAGCGCCGCCGCCGAGGCGTCCACGTTGACCGCCCGGCGGGCGCCGGCCGCCAGCGCGGTCACCGCGAAGCCGCCGCTGTAGGAAAACAGGTTGAGCAGCGACGCCCCGCGCGCGAGCGCCGCGACCCGGCGTCGGTTCTCGCGCTGGTCGAGGAAGAAGCCGGTCTTCTGCCCGTTGATGACGTCCACGGCGAAGCGGACGCCGCCCTCGCGGATGACGACCTCGCCGACCGGCGCGCGGCCGTGCAGCACCGTCGCCTCCCCGGCCGCGTCGCCGCCGCGGCGCAGCACGGCGGCGGCGCCGAGCTCGGCCGTGAGCGTCGCGACCACGGCCGGGAGCAACGGCTCCCACGCCGCCGCGAACGGCTGGCAAACGAACGTGTCGCCGTAGCGGTCGAGCACCAGTCCGGGGAGACCGTCGCCCTCGGCGTGCACCACCCGGTAGGCGTCGGCGTCGAGCGCCAGCCGCTGGCGCAGCGCCGCCGCGGCGAGCAGCCGCGCGCGCAGCGCAGCGGCGTCCCAGCGCTCATCGGCAAACGCGACGATGCGCAGCGCCAGCGAGCCGGAGCCGCCCGGCAGCGCGGTCCCGAGCGGCCGCCCGTTCGCCGCGGTCACGCGCACCGGCGCCGCCCCCGCCGGCGCCGGGCCGGCGAGCGCGCCGCGGTACACCCACGGGTGG